>NZ_JBALMU010000089.1:0-38946 GCF_036962285.1 Bacillus sp. JJ634 | reverse complement strand
GTTGGCTGCTTTAAACCGATTACAGAGACAGACACAGGGGATGCCGTCGCTGTTTCAACATCGGCTTTATAGATGTAACCAGTAACGGCTTTGCCACTTATATAGACCGAAGCCTTATACCAATTGTCACTATATGCTTGGTAACGAAGAATCGTTCCTTGACTATAGCTTTTTAGAACTGTTGAGCTTGTGTTTGTTTGCTCGTACACCTTCGTTGAACCATCTAACGCTACACCTTGTAAAGTAGTCGCAGCGGAAGCGATAGAAGTTGAAAGAGGCAGCAGAGCGAGTACAAATAGCAGCGTGAAAAAATAGTTGCGAATCTTTTGCAGCATACATTTTCCTCATTTCTTTAAAATTGCTAGAGTATCCATAGTAATCTATTAACCTATTAATTCTAGCATGTGATGTAAGGGAAATGAGGGATGTTTAATTTTGTAACGTATTTGTAACGACCTTGTAAAATAGGGCGGATATATATAGGGGAAGTAGTTCGCTTCTAAATGGATATATTATAGAAGAAAAACGAGAATTTTTTGAATAAGTAGAACGCCTTCTGCCCTTTCTCACGATGGTATGAAATAATAAAATGAAACAAATGGCACAAAAGTATAGCACTATTGAGAAAAAACAAAAAAACGTATATGATTTTAAAGGTACTAAACAGCGGTAAAAAGCCTAACTTAAACTAAGAATTATGGGTGATTTCTATGAAATGGAGTTCTTTTCGAAATTTACTATATAAGAAAAGACCTAAAGTGAAATTGAAGCACAATATATCGATTGTGCAAGATAAAGAAAACGTTACAATCCAAGGAGAGTTTTCTAAAGAGTATTACTGTGCCAAGGAACTGTGGTTTAGATCTAGAAGAGAGGAAGAAGATGTAATAAAGGTTGCAGAAATTACTCCGACTTCTCACTTTCTATTTCAGGTTAATTTGGAAGAGTTGCTGAACAAGTTTCAAGACCTTGAACCAACGATATACGATTGCTATCTCAAAGTACGGGTTCCTGATGAAGAATTAGGAGAAAAAACGTTAGAACGAATTGAAGAGCAAGCGGAATTTTTCGAGGAAAATGGAGTGAAAGTAGCCGAATACTTCATTCGTTTTGGACGCTTTCAAAATACAGTTGTTCAACAGACACAGACGCATCAATCGGGAGAGAAGCAAGGTGGATTTATTATAACAAAAAAAGGGAATATCTCCTTTGCTTATAATGTCATTCTAGCTCCTTCTATTAAGTTACAGATTGATAAAATTCAAAATCAAGCAAATAAGATGGTTATCGAAGGAAAAATGTTTACGAAGAACTCTAGAATTGTATCTGGAGAAGGGATTGTTAGAGGAAGAAATAATAAGAAGGAATATTCTGCACATGTTTCTTTCCTTCACAAAGAAGAGGCTACGATAAAGAAGTATGGCCTAAATCGTTATGAATATGTATTGGAGTTTGATCGTGAACATTTAGTGAGTAATCAATGGGAAGATGACATATACGATTTTTATTTGAATTTAGAGCTGCATGATCAAGAAGAAGAGAAATTAGTGCGGATTGGCCGTCCGACGACAAGAGTGAAGTTATTTATTAAGGAAGATTCTGTACAAAAAAATGATGCAGTAGCGGTCATTAATCCTTATTTTACATTTAAAGCCTCTAATCTTTCATTGGAAGTGTACAACTTTCCTGTGGAAACGTATCGTTTCTTAAAGAAGAAAATGCGTTGGTCGAAGCTTCTGCGAGCTGCTCATAAGAAAGATGATGTGTGGATTGTTGGAGAAAGAACTTATAAAGCGCAGGATACGGGATATCATTTCTTTAAGCATATGAGACAGAACTACCCTGACAAAGAAGTCTACTATGTGATTGAGAAAGACTCTCCAGAAGCAAAGAATGTAGAACCGTTAGGCAATGTCTTATATTTCAAATCAAAAGAACATATTATGAAGACGCTTATTTCAACGAGAGTCATTTCATCGCATCATCCGGATTATTTATATCCAATCCGTACAGGTTCCTTTAAAAGAAAAGTGAAGGCGTTAAAAGTATTTCTTCAGCACGGGGTTATGGGGACGAAGAATATGGTCGCCAATTATGGGAAAAATTCGTCTTCAGGTTTTAATACGGATATTTTCCTCGTGAGCTCTGATTTTGAAAAAGATATGATTGTCACGGACTTTGGCTATGATGAAAATGAAGTGTTTGTAACGGGGCTTTCGCGTTTTGATAAGCTGTTTGAAAAAGATGTCCCTGTGAAAAAACAGCTATTAGTCATTCCGACTTGGAGAGACTGGATTACATCGGACGAGGCGTTTTTGGAAAGTGAATATTTTGAGCGCTATCAACAGCTGATTCATCATCCTGATCTGCATGCACTTGCGAAAACACATCAGTTTGAAATTATCTTTTGCTTGCATCCGAATATGCAAAAGTTTACGCATTATTTTCAAGATGCTCCTGTTAAAGTCATCAGTCAAGGAGAAGTGGATGTACAGCGTTTGATTAAAGAAAGTGCGATTATGATTACGGACTATTCAAGCGTAGCTTTTGACTTTAGTTTTCTACACAAACCGGTCATCTATTATCAATTTGATAGAAGTCGGTTTATTGGGAAACGCCCATCACATTTGAATTTAGATAAAGATCTTCCGGGAGACATCGTGAATGAGCTTGAGGAATTGCTCGTGAAGCTTGAAGATTCGGCTCATAGTGATTTCATCATGAAGGAAGAGTATATTGAAAGAGCCAATCGTTTTATTAAATATCGAGATTTAAATTCAAGTGAGCGCATATATGAAGCGGTTCAGGAAGCTGAAAAAGAAGAGGGCTTAGTCGCGAAAGTCGTTCATCACCCTGTTTCCAATGTGTTGAAAAATCGCTTTAGAAAGAGTAAATACTATTTCCCAATTATGAAAAAAGCGTATAAAGTGATGTCCAAGGTTCTTCCGGTTGATAAAAATTTAATTCTATTTGAAAGCGGACTTGGAAAACAGTTTTCTGATAGTCCAAAATATATTTATGAAGAGCTGTTAAAAAGGGACGCTCCTTATAAAAAAGTATGGGTCTATAATAATAATCTACCAGTTAAGGATAAGCAGACGAAACGGATTAAGCGATTGAGTCCCGAATACTATTATTATTTAGCAAAAGCGGGCTATTGGGTGAACAATCAAAACTTCCCGACTTACTTAAGTAAGCGGAAGGAGACGACGTATCTTCAAACGTGGCATGGAACGCCGCTGAAGAAAATGCAATTTGATATTGAAAATATTCAAGGAAGAGACGATGAATATTTAAATAGAGTGCATCATGCGACAAAAACGTGGGATTACTTAATTTCACCTAGCCCTTATGCGTCAAAAGCATTTAGAAGCGCCTTTCGTTATGAGAAAGAAATCCTTGAAGTGGGTTATCCAAGAAATGATTTGTTTTACCGAGATGACGTTGATGAATTATCGAAAGAGATTGTTCGTAAATTAAAATTACCGAGCGATAAGAAAGTAATCTTGTATGCGCCAACATTCCGAGATAATCAAACATCGAAAAACAATAAATTTGTGTTTGAACTTAATTTTGATTTAGAAGCGATGAAACAAGCGCTTGGCGATGAATATATCCTATTGTTACGTATGCACGTTGTCATTAGCAATAATTTAACGATTCCAGAAGAGTATCGAGATTTTGTGATGAATGTATCGAAATATCCTGATATACAAGAGCTTTACTTAATTAGTGATATATTAATGACCGATTATTCTTCCGTTATGTTTGATTTTGCTAATACAAATAGACCAATCCTCTATTATACGTATGATTTAGATGATTACCGAGATAATCTGCGAGGGTTCTATATCGACTTTGAAGATGAAGCCCCAGGTCCATTAATGAAAACAACAGAAGACATTATTGATGCAGTGCTGCATTTAGATGAAGTAAATAAGAAATACGAGACAAAGTATCGTGCTTTTAGGTCCAAATATTGCGGCTTAGAAGATGGAAAAGCAAGTGAAAGAGCAGTAGATTTGGTTTTTAAGGATTAATATATTGTTCTGGAATGTCAGCACGTTTCGTTGTCTAGCTGCAGGCGCCTTGCTTCGGAAGGGAAAGAACGCAAGCGGGCGCCCTACGCTTTTCTTAGGAAGGAGAAGTATATAGTATATGGCATCATTGACGCACAAACTAAAGGCGATGCTTACGAATGCATATAAAGTCGCTTTCGGCATAGCTGGGAAAGTGTTGCCTGTTGATAGAAAGCTTGTGATGTTTGAAAGCTTTCTTGGCAAGCAGTATAGCTGCAATCCGCGAGCGATTTATGAGTATTTGCAAAACCATCATCCGGAATATAAGATGTATTGGAGTGTGGATAAACGGTATACCAAAACCTTTGAGGAAGCAGGTATTCCTTATGTGGCCCGTTTTACGATTCCTTGGCTTTTGAAAATGACACGTGCCCGCTTTTGGGTATCGAATAGTCGTTTGCCGCTTTGGATTCCAAAACCAAAGCACACTACTTATTTACAGACATGGCATGGAACACCTCTGAAGAAATTAGCAGCAGATATGAAAGAAGTACATATGCCTGGCACGGATACGGAAAAATATAAGAAGAATTTTCATGAGGAATCGAGCAAGTGGGATTATTTAATTTCACCGAATGCGTACTCAACGGAAATTTTTGCTCGTGCATTCAACGTAAGCCCGTCTAAAATTATTGAAACCGGCTATCCGCGCAATGATATACTGTACAATGGGAATAATCGTGATACAATCGATTCATTGAAGCAAAAAATGGGGATTCCATTAGATAAAAAGGTGATTCTCTATGCACCAACGTGGAGAGATGATGAGTTTTATGGCAAAGGCAAATATCGATTTGATTTGCAGCTTGATCTTCATAAAATGCGCGAAGAATTAGGGCAAGAGTATGTGATTCTTTTACGTTTGCATTATTTGATTGCTGAAAACTTAGATTTATCTTCCTACGAAGGATTTGCTTATAATTTTTCAAACTATGGCGATATCAGTCATTTGTATTTAATTTCTGATTTAATTTTAACCGACTATTCATCGGTGTTCTTTGATTATGCCAACTTAAAGCGGCCGATGCTGTTTTATGTATATGATATTGACAAGTATCGAGACAAGCTTCGCGGATTTTATTTTGACTTTGAAGCGACAGCACCAGGTCCGTTAGTGAAAACGACAGATGAGGTGATTGCAAGCATTCGCTCTTTAGCTGAGGCAGATGCCAACAACGATTCCTTCTACGATAGATTTTGTTCGTTGGAAGATGGTGAAGCTTCTCGTCGTGTCGTAGAAAAAGTGTTTTTAGGAAGGTCTGGGTAAATAACTTATGAGTGCAGCGTGGACTGTTTTAAAAGAACAAATTAATCATTTTTATTTGATAAGACGCTTGTCTGCTTACGAGATGAAAAGTGCCAATAGCGGCAACTATTTGGGGATTTTATGGGAAATTATTAACCCAATGATTCAAATTGCGATTTTTTGGTTTGTATTTGGGTTTGGTATTTTTCAGCGTAAACCAATAGATGGACATGATTTTCTTCCGTGGTTAGTTGCGGGGATCGTCGTTTGGTTTTTTGTGAATCCAGCGACAACCCAAGCGTCGAAATCGATTTATTCGCGTTTAACGATGGTTTCGAAGATGAGCTTCCCGATGAGTGTCATTCCTACTTATGTTATTATTGCAAAGCTTTATCAACATTTTATGCTGTTAGGTGTCATTCTAGTGATTTTGGCGATGACAGGTTACCTTCCTAGCATATATATTATTCAGCTGCCTTATTATATATTGGCTACGATTATTTTGCTCGTTTCATTTGGGTTAATTACGTCAACGTTAGCGACAATTATCCGTGATGTGCAAAATATGGTAACAGCTTTAATGCGGATTTTGTTTTATTTAACACCGATTCTATGGGTGTTGGATGCGGGTAAATATCCGTTAATTGTTCAAATTATGAAGTTGAATCCGTTATATTACATCGTACAAGGTTATCGCGCCTCACTGCTTGGAGAATCGTGGTATTTCATTGAAAACTGGGAATATACGCTTTATTTCTGGTTAGTTGTGATTGTTTTCTTCCTCATCGGTTCTTCATTACATGTGAAATTTAGAGATCGCTTTGTGGACTTCAAGTAAACGGGACGTGATAAGGATGGAAAAATCAGTTATCGTTAAAAATGTAACGAAAAAATATAAATTATATAAAAAGAACTCCGACAAGCTTTTGGATTTATTGCTGCCAAAAGAGTATGGGGAAGAGTATTTTGCGCTTAGAAATGTTAGTTTTGAGGCGGAAAAAGGCGATGTCATTGGATTTGTCGGCATCAATGGTTCAGGTAAATCAACGCTTTCTAATATTATTGCGGGAATTGTCCCGCCCACAGAAGGTACGGTGCAGGTAGAAGGGAAATCGGCATTAATCGCAGTATCATCTGGGCTGAATAATAAATTGACAGGCCGCGATAATATCGAGTTAAAAATGCTGATGCTCGGCTTTGATAAGAAACAAATTCAAGAGCTGGAGCCAGAAATTATTGAGTTTTCAGAGCTTGGGAAATTTATCGATCAGCCGGTTAAATCGTATTCAAGCGGGATGAAGTCACGCCTAGGTTTTTCAATTTCAGTTCATATTGATCCAGATGTATTAATTATCGATGAAGCGTTGTCTGTTGGGGATAAAAATTTCGCTGAGAAGTGTTTAGATAAAATGAATGAATTCAAAGCGAAAGGGAAGACGATGTTTTTCATTAGTCATTCACTTGGGCAAATGAAGAAGTTTTGTCAAAAAGCGGTTTGGCTTGAATATGGTGAGCTAAAGGCATATGGAACGATTGAAGAAGTAATGCCGCAATACGAACAGTTTTTGAAAGACTATAAAGCCATGTCCAAAAAGGAACAAAAGAAATTCCGCGAAGATAAAATGAAACAACGTAGTCAAGCGACTGTTTAAATCGTGCATGGGTGACATTCTTTATTTCAAAAAACGAGGCTGCACCAAAGTTGCATACTTTTGGGACAGCCTTGTTTTTTATAAAGTGAAACTTCCATCAGCGGGGCTCCGCTGATGGTTAGTTGAACCAATCGGACCTTTACGGGCAGTTGTCTCCCGCCTATCTTCTTTGTTTCCTCATAAGTTTGAGGTGGGAGTCTTACTGCCCGTTAAGAGTGGGATAAAATTTTCAAGATGCTTTTTGGTGTCTAGCTCAAGGCCAGCGGCTCGCCTTATAGGTGCCTGGAGCTTTTTAAAACTAGTGGACAGAAGAAAGGCTGGCAGACATGACAGAGAAGTTTGTAGAGATTTTAACGATTCCTTTTATTCGAACGACAAAAGATGTATTTGTTAATCGAATCATCTATCCTCGGCTTATGAATGAACAAAAAACCTTTATAGTTACAGCAAATCCTGAAATTGTGGAATATGCGAATAAACATGAAGAATATAAGCAAATTATTTTGTCAGCAGATTATATTACACCGGATGGAATTGGAATTATTTATGCTTCGAAGTGGTTAAAGCAGCCGCTGGAAGAACGAATTACAGGCTACGATATGATGCATGACTTATTTGAACTAGCTAATCTGCATGAATTGAAAGTATATATGCTTGGTGCTGAGGAAGCGGTCATTGGAGCGGCTGTAGAAAAGGTCAAACAGCAGTATCCGCATTTACGGATTGTTGGGCACCATCATGGTTATATTAATATTGAAGATCAGGAATTAGCCAAGTCAATTGCTGATCTGAAGCCAGACATTATTTTAACAGCGCTCGGTTTTCCAAAACAAGAACAATGGGTGAATATGCATAAGCATCTATTTGAAAAAGGGTTGTTTATGGGAGTCGGCGGCAGTTTTGATGTGCTGGCTGAAAAAGTACAACGTGCACCTGTTATTTGGCAGAAAGTGAACCTAGAATGGCTATACCGTCTTATTCAACAGCCAACTCGATGGCAGCGTATGATGGTGTTACCAAAGTTTATGTTAAACGTCTTAAAAGAAAAAGGATAATCCAGAACATAAATTGACAAAAAACTCTTGTTCTTGCAAAATAATTCCATATAATAATTTTTTTATAGAGATTTTCGTTGAAAACATATATACTGGGTAAGTGAGTATGAAATCAATAAAACAACGAATGTGAATTTTTTTTGCAAGTACGTGTGTTTTATGTCGAAAAAGAGGTGGGTCTTATGCTATTAGGGGCCTTGTTGATCGCTTTTTTACTATCTATGTTCTTAACTCCTTACGTTGGGAAGTTAGCATTTAAACTAGGCGCAACAGATAAACCAAATGCACGAAAGGTACACAGTAAAATTATGCCGCGTATGGGCGGTTTAGCAATATTTTTAAGCTTTCTCTTTACTTTCTTAATCTTTAGCGACCAAGTGATGCAGCAGCTGCCATTACTCATTGGTGCCATTTTGATTATTATCATTGGAATTGCAGATGATATGGTTGAGTTGCGAGCAGCACCTAAGTTTCTTGGACAAATTGGAGCGGCCTTGATTATTGTACTTTGGGGCGGTTTGGAAGTAGAGTTTATTAATCTACCATTTGGTGAGCCATTGCAGTTCGGAGTATTGAGTATCCCTATTACTATTTTGTGGATTGTTGGGATTATTAATGCCATTAATTTAATTGACGGGTTAGATGGACTGGCTGGCGGTGTCTCAACGATTGCTTTAATTACGATTGCGATTATGGCGGTCATTAAACAAGATATTTTCGTAGCGACGGTTGCTTTAATTGTAATAGGAGCAACAGTTGGCTTCTTGAAATATAATTTTCATCCAGCGAAAATCTTTATGGGTGATACAGGAGCCATGTTTTTAGGATATGTCATTGCCGTACTGTCTTTACAAGGATTCAAAAACGTAACGATGGTTTCGTTAATTATTCCAATTATCATTCTGGGTGTGCCGATTTCGGATACGTTCTTTGCGATTATTCGCAGGGTCGTGAACAAAAAACCGATTTCTGCTCCGGATAAATCTCATTTACACCATTGTCTATTAAATGTAGGATTTACGCATAAACAAACGGTTATTCTTATTTATGCATTAGCTGCATCGTTCGGTTTAGCTGCGATTATTTTCTCCTATGCAACGTTATGGGGAGCTTTGTTAATCATAGCTATTTTACTCATTACGATTGAGATTATCGTAGAGAAGATTGGGCTCGTTAGCTCGAATTATCAACCATTATTGAAGATTCTTAATCTGAAGAATGTAAAGGATAAATCATAGATTTATAGATGAGGTTGTCCCAAAGGTCATGAAAAATGGCTTTCGGGGCAGCCTCTTCGTTTAGCTGCAAATAATTACTTTTAAAGTGTGTTGAGGGACAAAGTTTGGGAATCTAGCAAGAAAAATGTCCTTCATCGGGTCTATGAAGGACAGAAACCGGGAATTCAGCGAGAGAAATGTCCCTCATTGGGATTATGAAGGAAACGGATATATTATAGAAATACAGATAAGTAAAGAGACGCTTCTTTCTTTTATTATAAGATAAAGCAAGTTAGCGGGATTATAAGGCAAATTGGCGGGATTCCTCCCGAATTCAGCGAGATTATAAACGAAATTCAGAAAAAGCCCTCCGGCAATGGAGGGCTTTTTTTCATTGTACAGGTGATTGTACAGCTTCTGTTGGTGTGGACGTTGGTGCAAGGTTTAAATGCGATTGTAGAACATAACGTATTTCTTCAACAGATGTTTCGTCTAATTGATAATAATACGTTCCGTTTAAATATAAATCATTTCCTTTAAGCTTTACAGATTCAAGGTTGATGCCTTGATCTGCTGTAATATAGTTTACGAATCCTTTAATTTGTGAGAATTGAAGGTTCGTTGACATATTGTCGCCAACTGCCTCTATCACATTTGTATATTTCGTCACGCCGTTAACAGACATGGCTTTTGCCATAATGGCTTTTAGAATTTCTTGTTGACGCTCCCCGCGTTGAATATCGCTATCTTGGTGTCGCGTACGAGCAAGTGCTAAAGCTTCTTCACCTGTTAATGTTTGTAAGCCGGGCTCTAATTGAATAGCTCCCTTTTTATCATTTGAATCCATTTCACTAAGCGCATATGGAACATCTACATCAATTCCGCCGAGTGCATCGACCACTTCGATAAATGCATTAAAGTTCATGCGGACGTAATAATCGACAGGAATATCTAATAATTCCTCAATCGTATCCATCGTCGCTTTTGGACCGCCTGCCGCATGAGCCGCGTTAATTTTCGTCGTTGCGTTTTTAGCTGGTATATATACATAGGAATCACGTGGAATGCTTAGTAGTTTAACAGACTTTTGATCTTTATTAAACGTAGCAAGTATAAGCGCATCTGAACGAGAATTTCCTTTGAAATCACGTTCATCACTATCATCAATTCCGATAAAAAGTATCGAGAAATTGTCTTCAAGCGGATTGACGGCTTCCCCATCACGTTTGGAAGAAACCTCGACAGGGTCGTAGGCTTCCTGAAACACATTTTGCGCTTTTAAGACTAATTTCGCTCCGTAAGCGGATGTGCCTAATATAAGAACGAGCAGAGGGATAAGGAATAGAAAAACTCTTTTACGCCGCCTCTTTTTTGTTTTTTTGATTTTATAAACACGTCTAGTAGTAGACATCTGTTCTTCTCCTTTTAAAAATAGCCTAATGCATAGATGCTATTTTTCGAGTGTATTTGATAATTTTCTTGAAAAGATAGGCCGAACTTAATTTTACATGGATTTTAGATATTCGTAAAATAAAAATTTCTTTTCAAAAAAATTACACGTAGAAGAGAACAAGGTGTACTAAGATTTGCTGATTTTTTGTTCCAAATATAGGATATCTCCCTCTTGAATGATCGCTTGTCCATTAGTGAGTTCGGTCATCCAGTCGATGTAGTCCTGTTTCTTTTCTTCTTCCGCGAAAATGTGAATGATGACTTGATCGAGGTATTCGATTTCTTTAATCGTATAGATGGAAGCGCGCAATTCATTTTCGAGCTTACCGAGCCATGTGTAGTCGACTTTTGTAGAAATCACACGCATAAGCTTTCGTTCGACAATCCCGGTTGCTTCAATGCCTTCAGAGGTGGATTTACTATAAGCGCGAATAAGACCGCCAGCTCCAAGCTTAATGCCGCCAAAATAACGTGTGACGACAACGGTTGTATCTTTTAAGTTTTTCTTTTTGAGAACTTCAAGAATAGGAACGCCAGCCGTGCCGCTCGGTTCTCCATCATCGAGTGCTTTCTGAATTTCATTACGTTCCCCAATGAGATAAGCAGAGCAATTATGGGTTGCATCTTTATGCTTTTTCTTAATTTCTGAGATAAATGTTTGAGCTTCCTCTTCTGTTTCTGTACGAGCAACGTGGGCAATAAAGCGCGACTTCTCAATGACGATTTCATGCTCTCCTCGATGCTGGACAGTTAAATAATACGGTAACATGCTATTTCTCCTTCCATTATTTGAGTAAGGGTCTTAGTACCTGTTCCTTGTCATAAAACAGTAAACAAACTTTAATGTATGACGAAAAACCTACATGCTATAATAAAAGCTGTTGGTATAGCAGTATATACTGAATGTTTAGGATGGTATTATCTTGTTGTATTAGGATAATTATTTATAGTCTATAATTAGGTAAAGATATTGTATCATATTTGATTTAGGGTAAATGTTTCAATGGAATGACAAACTCAGCGTATTTTTCATAGCTTTTTGGTACAATATGATTATCATACTATAGTGTCTAAGTCATATTCTACTGAAATTCTAATGCTGCGCTATACCTATGATGTAAGTGGAGGAGTCGATATGTCCATAAAAAATGTCAAGACTCAATCTTTGGACATCATCCTGGAAACGATGATTAGCACGGTTGGTGAGAGCAAAGATGAAGTTTTTGAGATTGAAGAGCAGTGCCGCCGTGATTTTGAAGCATTAGCGAAAGAGCTTGAAGATATTCGAATCCGTGTAGCCTTTGTGATTACTGAGAATGACCTTCTAGATAAGAAGGCTCGATTTGCCAGAAAACGGCTTTCAGAGGTTAGCAGGAATTTTAGTAAATTTTCGGAACAACAAGTGCGTGAAGCCTATGAAAAGGCCCATCAGCTTCAAGTTGATTTAGAAATGAATCGACAGTTGGAGAAGCAATTGCGCCATCGTCGTGATGATTTAGAATTTCGATTAAGAAATGTACAGCAAACGATTGATCGAGCTTCTCACCTTGTTTCACAAATAACGGTTGTGATGAATTATTTAACACAAGATTTTAGATATGTTGGCGAAGCTTTGGAAGAGGCTAGACGCAAGCAAGATTTTGGTTTAAAAATCATTGAAGCACAAGAGCAGGAACGGAAGAAGCTATCTAGAGAAATTCATGATGGTCCAGCGCAGATGCTTGCAAACGTGATGATGCGTTCAGATTTAATTGAGCGTGTGCAGCGTGAAAATGGTCCGGACGCTGCACTAGTTGAAATTAAAAGCTTAAAGGGTATGGTTCGCAGTGCTTTATATGAAGTACGTCGCATTATTTATGACCTGCGTCCTATGGCACTTGATGATTTAGGTTTAGTACCTACCCTCAGAAAATACTTGCAAACTATCGAAGAATATAATAAAGGTGCAAAATTAAGTTTTATTAATTTAGGACAAGAGAAGCGATTGCCCTCTAATATGGAGGTCGCCTTATTCCGGCTTGTGCAGGAAGCTGTTCAAAATGCTTTAAAACATGCAGAACCGACTCTTATTCAAGTGAAGTTATCAATCAGTAAAGAAATGGTGAGTGTTTCTGTGAAAGATAATGGAAAAGGGTTCGATGTGGCCGTTCAAAAGGAAAACTCATTTGGTTTAATTGGTATGAAAGAAAGAGTCGATTTATTAGAAGGAGAACTCACTATTCATTCATCTCCTAAAGAAGGTACACTTGTTCTTATTCAAATACCTTTTATAAATTAAACAGAAGAAATAGCATATAACAAATAGAATGTAGGGAGATGTAGAAGCCGATGAAAACGAATATTGTTATTATTGATGACCATCAGCTTTTCCGTGAAGGTGTTAAGCGTATTTTAGATTTTGAAGCGTCTTTTGATGTGGTAGCAGAAGGCGACGACGGCAGCGAGGCGATGAATCTAGTTGAAAACTATCATCCGGATGTTGTCATTATGGACATTAATATGCCAAACGTAAATGGGATAGAAGCAACACAGCAGTTGATTCAGCAGTATCCAGAGACAAAAGTAATCATCTTATCGATTCACGATGATGAAAACTATGTACAGCATGCACTTAAAACAGGCGCTCAAGGCTATTTATTAAAAGAAATGGATGCGGATACTCTTATTGAAGCTGTACGTGTTGTAGCGGATGGAGGTTCTTATTTACATCCGAAGGTGACGCATAATCTAGTGAAAGAGTATCGTCGTCTAGTTTCAGATGAAAATACTAACCAAGATACAATCCACGCACCAGAGATTAGAAGACCGCTTCATTTATTAACAAGACGTGAATGTGAAGTTCTTCAGCTTTTAGCTGACGGACAAAGCAACCGCGCAATCGGTGAAACATTGTATATTAGTGAAAAAACAGTGAAAAACCATGTAAGTAATATTTTACAAAAAATGAACGTAAACGACCGTACACAAGCTGTTGTCTTAGCGATTAAAAACGGTTGGGTAGAAGTAAAGTAAATACGGTCTATTGATAAACCTGGCTCATCCTGTGAATGGGCCAGGCTTTTTACTATGCAAACTATTATGGTTTCCTTTACAATATGAACTACTAATAGAAAACTTTGAATAAGGATGGTTTTAATTTATGAAAACGGCAGTCGTAACTGACAGCACGGCCTATATCCCGAAGGAAGTCCGAGAGCGCTTGCATATCCATATGATCCCCCTGCAGGTCATTATGGGGGAAGAGGTATATGAGGAAGAAGTGAATCTAGATACGGATGATTTTTATGACAAGGTTAAACGAGAAGAGAAGCTTCCAACAACCTCGCAGCCGCCGATTGGACAATTTGTAGAGAAGTTTGAACAATTAGCAAGCGAGTATGACGCGGTCGTTTCGATTCATTTATCTAGTGGCATTAGCGGTACTTACCAAGGAGCAGTTTCCGCAGGTGAAATGGTCGATGGCATCGATGTTTTTGCGTTTGATTCGGAAGTGAGCTGTCATGTTCAAGGTTTTTACGTATTAGAAGCTGCACAAATGGCTTTAGACGGTAAAGGACCAGACGAGATTGTCGCAAGACTTAATGAAATGAAGCAATCAATGCGAGCATATTTCATGGTGGATAACTTATCTCACCTGCAACGCGGCGGTCGCTTAAGCAGTGCCCAAGCTTTAATCGGCAGCTTACTGCAAGTAAAGCCATTGCTGCATTTTGAAGACAAAGTGATTGTTCCTTTTGAAAAAATTCGCACCCGCAAAAAAGCGATGAAACGAATCTCTGATTTATTAGGAGAAGCAGTAGCCAGCGGAGAACCTTACAAAGCCGTGATTATTCACGCCAAACGTGAGGAAGAAGCAAAAGCATGGAAAGCAGAACTCGAATCGCAGCTTCCAAATGTAGAATTTGCCCTAAGCTACTTCGGTCCCGTCATCGGCACGCACCTCGGCGAAGGATCATTAGGATTAGGCTGGTATAAAGTGTGAAAAAGAAACGTCTTATTGGGAGACGTTTCTTTTTTGGGGCGGAATTTCGCCAATTTTTAAGTTAATTTAGCCAAAATGTAGCATAATCTCGCCAAATAGAGAGTTTATTTCGCCAATTTCAGTAAAAATCTCGCCAATTTAGATGATAGACCCTACTTTTGGTTGTTCCTTCATAAGGAATATGCATATTACGCAGCATTTTTGTGGCAATCGATACTGAATCCAACCTCAAAAAATCCCGTAATTCACGATTCGTAATCGTCGGCTTAATTAAGAGGGCGTAATCGCGGATGGCGGCTAGATGTGCATCACTTGAGCAATAGGAACAGCTTTGGCAGTGCCATTTGCCCCACTTTCTTTTCATTGGCAATGCTCTGCAATTCGGGCATTGCACACCGGTTAACAGCTCATTTGCTGAAATTTTATAAGTTGTAAGCAATTTTGGAATATAAGGAGTGTGCGCTTTTAACAGTAAATTTGTTAGTCGCTTCAAGTCTTTTTTAGATAAAATGTCTTCTTGATACTTTTCGGCAAGTGAATGAATTTTCAATGCTAAACTATTTCTCCTTACGACTTTTTCCGTAATCTCTTTATTTTTCGCACGCATAATTGTTAGTGAATTGGCGCTGACCACTAATGTTTCAATCGACATTGTAGGTATTTTTTTAGACGTGAGCCACTGCAGAAGTTGTGTACGCTGCCGATTCACTTGCAAAATCGGATCATCATAGGCTTGTGCTTGGTCATTTTTGGTTTGAATCAGCTGATGAAAATCATCATCGAAGTAAATTTCGCCGGCGATATTTTTCACCTCAAGAATGAGAAAAAATGATGAAGAAAGAATGAGGATGTCCAATTGGAATGGGTAAGGGGTACTGGGGATGCGCAGGTCATGAAAGAGAAGGTACTCTTTTTCGGGAAGCACTGCTAACACGGAATCAATCGATTGTTCGCCGCGGTAACCCGCTATACATTTGCCGAGCTCTGACTCTAAGACCGGGCGCTTTGGATGGGCAGCGGGTAATCGATAGAGCAATGCTTTAAGCAGTCTTGCTTTAATTGGAATTTCACATTGTTTTATAATCAAATTATCACTCCTTTATTAACAATTTTCAGCATTCATACTTGAAAATCCTTCTGGATGAAAAAGGAATCTGTCACAATACGTCGAACTCTTTAAAAAAGGAGGTTGAACATGTGAATACGATTTCTCACTCCCCGCTTTCTATCCCTCAACAAGCTTATTCCACCGAACTTCAGCATCATTTATTTGGCCGTCAATTGTTAGCGGCTGAAATTCCGTTTTCCCTCGATGTACTTGAGACACATATTGAACAAGGTTATGTCGCAAAAACGTTTGGTATTGAATTGGATCATTGTATTCGGTGCGGCAATCGAGACAAGCAGTTATTTTATACGTTTCCGTGTGCGATATGCGGGCAGCTCTGCACGTATTGTCGGTCGTGTATTATGATGGGGCGTGTGAGCGAATGTACGCCGCTGTATACGTGGACCGGTCCGGCCTATGAGTTCCGTGTTCCGAAAAGCGTGATGAATTGGTCAGGTACGCTTTCGGAAGGTCAACAAACTGCATCGGACCGAGTGAAGCAAGCCATTCTTCATCAAGAAGAGCTTCTCGTTTGGGCCGTTTGTGGAGCTGGAAAAACAGAAGTGCTGTTTGCGGGAATCGAAGCAGGACTGCTCGCTGGAAAGCGGATTTGTATTGCAACACCGCGAACAGATGTTGTACTGGAATTAGCGCCTCGGTTAAAAAAAGCATTTCCATTTATCGAAGTGGCTGCCCTCTATGGAGGCAGTGATGATCGACATAAGCTAGCGCCGCTTACCGTGGCGACGATACATCAGCTCTTTCGCTTTAAAGAAGCGTTTGATGTCATGATTATCGATGAAGTCGATGCCTTTCCGTATTCGATGGATCCTTCTCTTCACTATGCGGTACAAAAAGCAAAGAAGCAGACGGCTGCGACCATTTATTTAACGGCCACACCATCGAAACAAATGAAAAAGCAATATCGAAGCGGCAGACTTCAAGCGGTCACTATCCCGGCGCGCTATCATCGCCAGCCGATTCCAGTCCCTGAGATGAAATGGTGCGGCAACTGGGCGAAGCAGTTTCAGCAAAAGAAAATTCCGCACCCTGTTCAAGTGTGGGTAAACGAACGTCTACAAAGCAAAACTCCCATTTTATTATTCTTCCCAAATATTGCGGTGATAGAAATGGCAGGTCCTCTTTTTCAAAACCTCCCGGCCGTTTATGCAGAGCATCCGAATCGGAAAGAACGCGTGCAAGCATTGCGAGACGGTGAACTGCAAGGTTTATTAACAACGACGATTTTAGAAAGAGGCGTGACGATTGAGCGTTTAGAGGTTGCGGTTATTGGGGCGGAACACGAAGTTTTTACGGAAAGCGCCCTTGTCCAAATTGCCGGCCGCGTTGGACGCAGTTTCGATTACCCAACAGGGAACATTACTTTTTTTCATTATGGAAAAAGCAAGGCAATGGTAGAGGCAATCAAGCATATTACATCGATGAATGAAGAAGCGAGAAAGCGTGGGCTTCTCGATGGCTAATTGTTATATATGCTACGAAAAAATGAGAAAGCCGATGACATGGAGCAGTTTATTTTTAAGACGGCCGAAAAGCTGTATATGTTCAGAGTGCGAGAAGAAATTTGCTTGGATTTCTGGAGAAACATGTGCGATTTGTTCACGTGAGCTCGATGAATCATTTCGGCGTGAGCAGCTTTGTTTAGATTGCGTAAGATGGGAGAACAATCCTGAATGGGCCGGATATTTAACGAAAAATGTCTCGCTGCTTCATTACAATGATTTTTTAAAAGAGTTGATTGCGAAATATAAGTATCGCGGTGACTATGCTTTAGCGGAAGTGCTGGCGCCATTTATGAAGGAATGCCTGCAACAGGCAGAGTACGACCTCATTACAGTCATTCCGTTAAGCAAGGATCGCCTGCAAGAGCGCGGCTTCAATCAAGCCCAAGCTTTGCTTGATGTGCTGCAGATAAACAGTACAGAGCTATTAACGCGTATTCATACCGAAAAGCAATCGAAGAAATCGCGTCAAGAACGAATCAATTTACCGCAAATTTTTAAAGTGAAAAACCGAACGGCTATACAAGGGAAAAACATTGTCATCGTGGACGATATATACACAACAGGTTCTACTGTTCGGCATGCGGCTAAAGCATTGAAGCTTGCAGGGGCAGAAAAAATCGAAACAATGACGATTGCTAGGTAATATTTTTGCCGAATGTCTAAAGCATTCGGCATTTTATTCGATATAAATAGTACGAATGTACCGTTTTTGGTGGTTGAGGGGAGGAAAGAACGTGAATTTAATGAATTGCCCAAACTGTGGGGCACTTTTTGTGAAATCGAAATTTAGAGATGTATGTGAGTCTTGTTATAATGAAGAAGAAAAAAAGTTCGATGAAGTATATCAATTTATTCGCAAGCGCAGCAATCGAACAGCGACGATAGCACAAGTAGTAGAAGCGACCAACGTTGAAGAAGACTTAATCCTTAAATTTATTAAAACAGGAAGATTACGAATCTCACAATTTCCCAATTTAGGTTACCCTTGTGAGCAATGTGGGACGTTAATCCGTGATGGCCGAATATGTGAGGCATGTACAAAGAAATTACGAACAGAGTTGAAGAGTCTTGAAAAAGAAGAGCAGCGCAAGCGTGAAATGACAGAGCAGGAAAAGAAAGTTACTTATTTTGTGAAACAGAATTTACAAGAATAGAAACTGCAGGGAGACTTGCAGTTTTTATTCATATTAGGTATTTCTACTTACCATAAAAATGGTAAAATGTATCGAGGGAAAGATGCATTGAAACAATAAAAAAAATGAAGATGTGGCCGATAATAGAGGTAGGAGAATCAACAAACGATGATGAACGCAATATACATCGTTTGCTAAAAAACGAGTTGACCAAAGGGGGAGGCTTTGAAAAATGAAAATTCATTCTTTTGGTGTATCGAGGGTAAATCCTTATAATCTGCAAGCGAATAAAATGAACAATCAGAAGCTTTCTCATAAGAAAGCAGTCGATAAACTAGAGATTTCTTCGGAGGCTAAAGTGATGCAGCAAGGCTCCAGTATTCAAGCTGAAAGACAGGCAAAAATCGAACAGCTGAAGCGCCAAGTAGAGAATGGCACATATACGTTGGATTCAAAGGCCACAGCTAAAGGGATTATCGATTATTTTAAACGTTAATCAAACGTTTGATTAAAAAGGACGGATGGCCGTAATGTTCATCCGTCCATCATCTGTGTATAGAGGAGGAATGGAGATGTCCGCACAGCCAATCATCGAGGCACTCGAGCAATTAATTAAGCTTCACAAAGGCTTTAATAAACTAGCGAGTAAAAAAAAGAACATCATTATAGAAGGTGACACGGACACCCTTACCGCTCTTTTGATTGATGAACAGAAGTATGTGAAAGCTATCTCACAAATAGAAATCAAACGACAAGAAGCTGTTCAAATGTTCTTGAATAGTCAACAAAATGCTACGTTCGATCAGGTGATGGGAGAAGCATCTTCTTTTGAAGCAGAGATTTTACAGCGTTTAAAAATAGAGCTTCTAGAAGAAGTAACACAATTAAAAGAACAAAATGAGTTGAATCAACAATTACTCGTTCAGTCCTTGCAGTTTGTCAATCTATCATTAGATGTATTGCGACCGCAAGACCGAAACTATAATTACGGCAATGAACAAGCACCGAAGCAATCCATCAGCATGTTCGATTCAAAAGCATAGTACATAGAAAGAGAGGGTACATATATGGTTTCAACTTTTATGGGCTTAGAGACGTCAAAGCGCGGCTTGAATGTTGCTCAATCGGCCTTGTATACGACAGGCCACAATGTCGCCAATGCCAATACACCTGGATATTCACGTCAGCGTGTAAACTTAACACCAACGGACGGTTTTCCTACTCCAGGAATGAATAGTCCAAGAATTCCTGGTCAACTAGGAACGGGGGTTGAAGCGGGTTCTGTACAACGCATTCGTGATAGTTTTTTAGATGCACAATATCGCAGTCAAAATAGTAAGATTGGTTATTACAGTTCTTTGAGTGAATCATTGACGAAGATGGAAGAGATTTTGAATGATCCGTCAGAAAGCGGTTTATTGAACACGATGAATACGTTTTGGAATTCGTTAGAGGATTTAACGACGAACACCGATAATGCCGGGGCGCGAGCAGTTGTCGCCTCATCTGGACAAATGGTCGCTGAAACGCTGAACTACTACTATAATGCTTTAACGAGTGTGCAAGAGGACATTCGTTATCAAATTGGCGTAGAAGAAAGTGGGATTAATACAATTATCTCTAATATTCAGCGAATCAATGAAGATATTAGCAAAGTCGAACCGCATGGCTTTATTCCAAATGATTTATATGACGAGCGAGATATACTAGTCGACCAATTATCGCAGCTTGTCAATGTGAAAGTATCTGCTGTGTTTCCAGACAAATACGGAATTGCAGATAAAGCAGTCGCATCAGGACTTTATAACGTCGAATTAATCCAAGAAGACGGTTCTTCTTATATGCCGCCAATTAATCTTATTAGTGCAAATCATACAGGGCTTGTTGGTACAGCGGAAATTGAAGTACAAACAGGTGATTCTGGCGCAGTTAGTGGTGTAAAGATTGGAGATACAATATTAAAGGAATATAAATTTGGCGGTGAACTTGCTGGGTTGATTGAAAGTGCAGGGTATGAGGCGTTAAACGCAGATGGGACAACTAAATTAGATCCTGTTACAAGTAAACCCGTAATCGCAGGAAAATATCCAGACATGCTGCAAAAGCTGAATAATATGACGGAAGCTTTTGTGAATGAGTTTAATAGAGTTCATAAACAGGGGTATGTTTTAGGTGATAATTCGACTCAAGGTGGAGACTTCTTTGAAATTACACCCGGAAAGAACGCAGCAGAAACTATTAGAGTAAATGTTGAAATTATTAAAGATCCATCCTTAATAGCCGCTGGTGGGAAAAGTGGAGCCTCTGGAGATAACGAGAATGCTCATAGTTTAGCGGTTATTAAATCAAAGGATTTTAGTATGTATGGGAAAATTGCAGATCCAACTGATGCTTCCAAGTTAATAAATGATCCAGATGCAAAGCCTTTACCTGATGGATTAAACGGAACGTTCGACGCTTATTATGCAGGAATCATCGGTAATCTTGGTGTTGATTCTGCTAGTGTACAAAAGGATTATTCCAATGCTACCATTTTAGCAACTTCAGTAGATAAAAACCGTCAATCGGTGAGCGCTGTTTCTTTAGATGAAGAAATGACCGATATGATTAAGTTCCAGCAAGCATACAATGCATCGGCACGAATGGTAACGTTAGTCGACGAAATGCTCGATAAAATTATTAACGGTATGGGAACAGTTGGTAGATAAAAGACGGGGTGAAGATAGATGCGCGTAACACAATCGATGCTTTCCAATAATATGATTCGTAATATTAGCAACAGCTATAATAGGTTAGCTAAGCTACAAGAACAAATTACCACACAAAAAAAGTTTTCAAAACCATCTGATGATCCAGTCGCAGCGATGATGGGGATGAACTATCGAACAAGCTTAAACCAAGTTGAACAATATTCCCGGAATATTAGCGAAGCGACAAGTTGGGTGGAAACTACGGATTCCGCACTAGGAGAAGCGATTTCTGTGCTGCAACGAATGAGAGAGTTAACGGTACAAGCTAGTAATGGGACGTATGAATCGAACCAAAGAGGAAGTATCAATGAAGAAATCGAACAATTGAAACAACACTTGATTGATATTGGAGATACTCAACTTGGCGGGAAGTATATTTTTAATGGGTATGATACGAATAAGAGACCGTCGGATACGATTGTTCAAAATACGGATTCTACAAAACTTGGTTATACTGATCTGACGGAGGGTTCTGATAAAAATGTGGGTGCACCTAGTTACGGGAATGATGAAATAAAAATAGAAGTTTTTGATGGAATCACAATCCCGATTAATACAAGTGGAAGAGACACGTTTGGAACAGCTCTTAAAACAGGTGGTACGATTGATAAATTAATGACAAGTTTAAAAGGTGCCGATGAAGCAGATATCACAAATCGACTAGCAGAGCTAGATGAAACAATTAATGATTTTCTTAAAGAGCAAGCAAAAGTCGGTGCTAAGCAAAATCGGGTCGATTTGATGACGGATCGTCTTGGCCAACAAGAAGTATTTGCTCAAAAAATACTTTCTAGCAATGAAGATGTAGATATGGAAAAAGTCATTCTCGACTTTACGACACAAGAGAGTATTCATACAGCTGCATTAAGTGTTGGAGCGAAAGTCATTCAGCCGAGTTTAATTGATTTTCTAAGGTAAAGCTATTCTATATGGATAGCTTTTTTCTATAAGAGGTGAGAAGCATGCTGCAAATTAGAATGCAGTCTACGTTTATTCAAACAGGTTTAACCATCGAAGACCCTGTTCAACGTATGGAGCCATCAAAGGCGATTCAATCGATTGAACAGCCGCAAGCGACTCTTCATATCGAGAGAACCCCAGGGAGACTGACAATCGACCAAACAGAAGCGTGGGAACAGATGGATATTAAGCACATTTTTCAAAGGACCGCAGAATTAGCTCAGGAAGGGAAGCAAAAGGTATTAGAAGGAATCGCACGAAGATCGCGACAAGGCGATGAAATGATGCATATCGAAAGAGGCGGCAATGTACTAGGTGCACATGCCAAACAAAATAGTGAACGACCGACCAAACAATTCAACATTGGTTGGATTCCAACTCCATTCAGTGTCAAAATGCATTATAAACAAGCCAAACTGAATATCGAAGCTCAAACGCATAAACCAATTATTGATGTTCAAATTCAAAAGTCCATTCATGACTACACACCGGGTAGTGTGAAGACGAATGTTATTCAAGAAAATTCATTACATATTGATGTTGTAAATGTATAAGAAAGTAGGGATAAAGATGAAGATTTCTACAAAATTTCATGGTGAAATAGAGATGAATGAGGAAGAGGTTTATACATTCGAGAGCGGGATTCCAGGGTTTTTAGAGGAGAAACAATTTGGTTTACTACCACTCGGTGAAACGCCATTTTTTGTTCTTCAATCTATCAAAAAGCCAGAAGTCGCTTTCATTATGACGAATCCATTTGATGTGTTTCCAACGTATGAAGTGAACCTTTCTGATGAAGTACTAGCCGATTTACAAATCCAGCTCGAACAAGATGTGACGGTATTCACGATTTTATCGGTACGAGATCCATTTGAACAAACAACAGCCAACCTGCAAGCACCGATTATCCTCAATCACACGAAGAAATTAGGTAAGCAATACATCATGAAAACGGATAACTATACAACTCGTCATAAGCTTATCCCATCTCCAGTTAAACAGGAGGCCAAATAATGCTTGTACTTACGAGAAAATTAAACGAATCGATTATGATTGGCAATGGTATTGAGATTACGGTATTAGCTGTTGAAGGAGAACAAGTTAAGCTTGGTATTCAAGCCCCAAAGCATGTCGACATTCATCGGAAAGAAGTATATTTGTCCATTCAGGAAGAAAATAACCAAGCCCTAAATACTGAAGTCAACACTTTGACAAATTTAAGCGATTTTTTTCGAAAAAAATAAATGTATTCTCTAAATAAAACAGTAAAAGCACCGATATTAACAATGTAAGGTTGAATAGTGATATAGGCGGCCGACTTAATCACTATTTAACCGAAGTAACCACATGGATGTGGGAAATGAAAACTCAAGGAGGAAATAATAATGAGAATTAATCATAATATTGCGGCGTTGAACACTTATCGTCAGTTTGGTGCAGCGAATGCAGCACAATCTAAGTCAATGGAGAAGTTATCTTCAGGTATGCGTATTAACCGTGCTGGAGATGATGCAGCAGGTCTTGCAATCTCTGAAAAAATGCGTGGACAAATTCGTGGGTTAGACCAAGCTTCAGCAAATGCTCAGGATGGTATTTCATTAATCCAAACAGCAGAAGGTGCATTAAACGAAACGCAATCTATCTTACAACGTATGCGTGAGTTATCTGTTCAATCTTCAAATGATACAAATACGGATAGTGATCGTAAAGAGCTACAAAAAGAAGTAGATCAGTTAGTTGAGGAACTTGACCGTATCTCTAGTACAACGGAGTTCAATACAAAAACATTATTAGATGGTTCATTAAATGGTGTTACTGAAGAATTAGGAAGTGTGTCAATCAATAGTGGTGATAAAACTCAGTTTACTGGAGTTGCGGCTACAAATGCATCTGTTCTTGGTACACCAGGTGACGAACAGGATGAGTCCGTGAATGTAAAAGTAACTGATTACGATGCAACGGCAAGTGAATATGAGTTAACATGGACTACACAAGATGGTGACACAGGAACAACTACAGTAGCTGCGGCAGGGGCTACTGTTACAATAGCAACTGCAGCTGGTGGTAGCTACGATTTAACTGTTGCGGCTCTAACGAAAGACTCAATTGGTAAAGAGGTTACATTTACTTCTCGTGCTTCAGTTGAGCAATACGCTGATAACTCTTTATCATTCCAAATTGGGGCTAATTCCTCTCAAACTATGAGCGTTGGTATTGGCGATATGAGTGCAAGTGCACTTAAAGTGGATTCTATAGATATTACATCAGCGGAAAAAGCAGAAGCTTCTATTTCTGCAATTGATAAAGCAATTACAGATGTGTCTGCTGAACGTTCGAAGTTAGGTGCATATCAAAACCGCTTAGAGCACACAATTAATAACTTAGGTACATCTGCAGAAAACCTAACTGCTGCGGAATCTCGTATTCGTGACGTAGATATGGCGAAAGAAATGATGAATCAAACTAAGAATTCAATTCTTTCTCAAGCTGCTCAAGCTATGTTGGCTCAAGCTAACCAACAACCACAAGGCGTACTTCAATTATTACGTTAATTTGTTCTAAAAGAGCCTTAGAAATTTTTATTTCTAAGGCTCTTTTTTTAAAACAAAATTGTCGAGAAAGGAGAAAATTTAATGGTTAAGAGAGTTATAACTTTTATCACGTTATTTATACTGGTTTTTACATCTACTTTAGCTAGTGCAAATGAAGTGATTATTACGGACCCAACACCTGATACCACTCCCCCAGAATTAAGTAGCTTCACTATATCTGAAACTCAAGCTGCAGCTGGTATAACTATTCAATTTACTGCTGAGGCAACAGATGATTTATCAGGAGTATCTACTATTTACGTGTCTTATCGAAAACCTAGTGGGAATACAGAAGGGCTATATTTATATTTTAATCAATCTACTAATAAATTTGTTGGATCGATGAGTTTCTATGATTATTCAGAAAGCGGGATGTGGACATTAAATTATATTAATGTGGAGGACAAAAAAAGAAATGATGTTACGTATTATGATTTAAGTTCCTCTAATACTAGTGAGCACAAGATGGATTTTCGCCCCTATGCTATTCAAGTAGATGGTTCAGAGGATAGTACTCCTCCTGTTTTAAATAGCATATCAATATCTACATCTCAAATAACATCGAGTGGAAGTGTAAAAATAGTAGCAGATGCTAGTGATGATTCCTCAGGTGTTAATAGTTATATCTCAGTTTGGTTTAATAAGCCAAGTGGGCGTAGTATAAATGAATACTTACATTATAATAATAATACTGGGAAATTTGAAGGGAGTTTATCAATTGACAAATATGATGAGTTGGGTACGTGGAAGTTAAGTTCAGTTAGATTACAGGATAGAACGGGTAATAGTACCTATATATATCATTCTCTAACGATTTCAGACGACACACATAAAGACTTTAGTAATTGTAGCTTCAATGTTTCAGGTACGACACCTGATTTATTAGAATCATTTTTAGATAGTCTTGCTATAACTTTAGAAGGAACGACAGTAAAGTTGTATTCAACAGCTAGTGATAATTTATCTGGTGTTAGTTCAGTGTATGCAAATTATCAAAAACCTAGTGGAACTACATGGAATTATTATATGGGCAGAAATTCCAGTGGCCAATATGTGGTATCAATCCCCATAGATAAATATGATGAATTGGGGACATGGAAATTACGTTCAATTACTTTGTACGATGCCAAAGGAAACTATAAAACAATTAGCGATAGTTCTATTGGATATTATTACAATGAAACAAGGGATTTTAGTCCATTTCATTTTACCGTAAGAGGTGTTGTAACTATACCACCACCTGCACCGTTTAGTATAAATATAGATCCGAAATCTGTTACGCTAAACCCAGGAGATACACATCAGTTAAATGTAAAACTTAATATAACAGATGGTACTTCGAAAGACATAACATTTGAATCTGAAGGAACCACTTATACTAGTCCATACTCAGAGTTAAAAGTTGACCCTAATGGACTAGTTACTGTTAATGAGAGTGCCATACCAGGTGTTTACTATATACAAGCATCTAATAGTGGACTCACTGAGCAAGTCGAAATAATAATACCAGGTGAATTAGCTCCTAAAAGTTATCTGAAGATTACTCCTTTGAATATTAGTTTATCTGAAGGACAATCGAAACAATTACAAGTAATAGCTACTACTGAAGATGGAACAACAAAAGATGTGACATTTTCGGATAAAGCGGTTTATACAAGTGCAGATCAAACAATAGCAACTGTAAATGAACGAGGTTTAGTTCAAATACCATCAGGAGTAAAGTCAGGTTCAGTTAAATTAGCAGTGGACTACCTTGACACTAAAGGGGAGGTAACAGTCAATGTAATAGGTCCTCCCACTCTTAAGAGTATAGCGATGACACCGAATAACGGGGAAATAATTGCGGGTGAAACGATGCAATTAGCTCTTAGGGCAACAATGTCAGATGGAAGTACGAAAGATATAACAATGGGAGATAAAGGTACGGTTTATTCAACTTCGGATCCAAGTATTGCTAAAGTTGATTCGAATGGACTAATATCTTCGTCAATAGATTCAACTTTAGGTAAAGTAACAATTACCGCGACATATAACGGGTTAAAGGTTCAAAGTATTGTGACTGTGAAAGGTCCAGAAATAAAGAGTTTAACTATTACACCAGGGAAGAACATAACCCTTAATCGAGAAGGTACCCAACAATTGAGTGTTAAAGCGCTAATATCTGATAACACCACAAGAGATGTGACTACTAAAAGTGAAGGAACAACCTATACAAGTACGAATACTCTACGAGCTACAGTTGATGAAAATGGGAAGGTAACAATCCCGAGTGACGCGCCATATGGAACAGTGAGTATTTATGTGAAAAATGGAAATTACCAAGAAACGGTTATCATTACTATTGAGGAAGATCCAAGTACGATATTAAAAGATATAACAGTCTCTCCAGCGGGCGAAACAGTCAACTCGGGAGATACCTTAACGATTAAGGTAACGGGAACTTATGGAGATGGAAGTACGAAAGATCTGACAGCAGGAAGTGAAGGAACAACGTACACCAGCACGAGTACGCTCAGAGCAACGGTGGATGCAAATGGAAAGGTAACGATTCCAAGCAATGCGCCATTAGGCACAGTGAATATCTATGTGAAGAATGGAAGTTACCAAAAAACAGTCGTACTAACGGTAGAGGAAGGCACCGGTAGTGACCCAACAGGTCTAACGGTTTCTCCAGCGAGTGAAACAGTCAACCCAGGAGATACCTTAACGCTCAAGGTAACAGGAACGTATGGGGATGGAAGTACGAAGGACTTGACAGCGGGAAGTGAAGGAACAACGTACACCAGCACGAGTACGCTCAGAGCAACAGTAGATGCAAACGGAAAGGTAACGATTCCAAGTAATGCTTCATTAGGCACAGTCAATATTTATGTGAAGAACGGAAGTTATCAAAAAACAGTCACCTTAACCATTGCAGAAGATATAAGTAACGTATTGACAAGTTTATCGGCATCAGCAGCAAGTACAACGGTTCATCGGGGAGATAGTTTTAATTTAACAGTGACAGGAACGTATGGAGATGGAAGTACGAAAGATCTAGCAGCGGGAAGTGAAGGAACAACGTACACCAGCACAAGTACGTTAAGAGCAACAGTAGATGCAAATGGAAAGGTGACGATTCCAAATAGTGCCCCAAATGGCACAGTATATATTTATGTAAAAAATGGAACCTATCAAAAAAGAGTGATTCTAACAATCGAATAAAAGTAATAAATGTTAAACGATTTCTTTTTATTAGAAGTAGGGGGCTGGGAGTATACGGATTAATCATAATATTGCAACTTTGAACACATATAATCGTTTTTCTAATACCTCTAGCATGTTAGTAAAGTCTGCTGAAAAACTTTCTAGTGGTTTACGAATCAATCAAGCAGGTAATGATGCAGCTGGATTAGCTATTTCTGAAAAAATGCATGCCCAAATTAGAGGGCTTAGACAAGAGCAACGAAATATGCAAGATAGTATTTCTTTGTTACAAGTTGCTGAAGGTGGAATGTAAGAGATACATGAACTGTTTCAGAGAGGTCGAGAATTATCTGTGCAAGCTAAAAATGATACACTCGCTGATGCTGATAAAGAATCAATCCAAGTGGAAATAAATCAAATTGTCAAAGAGGTAGATAGAATAGCGAATAACACAGAATTTAACACAATTAAACTTCTAAATGTTACTTCAACAGCCGATGTTCAGGAACAAAAAAAGGCTGTTGAAGCTTTGTGAAAATATTGGTTGAAAAACAGTGAAGATTTAATATCCATGCATTATGGTTTGACATCCGATAGTGCCCTACTTGATATACAGTTCATTCAAAATTCAGGTGACGGAAGAGAGGCTTGGGTACAAGGTTCTTATTATACAACGGGAACCAATGGAAGATATTTTAATCAAAAACTAGTACTGGATATGAGTGACTTGTCTCCTGTATCTATGCCCAATGGTGGTGGGGCATGGATATCAAATGATAGGATTATAGCACATGAAATGGTCCATGCTGTAATGGGTAGAACGACTAATTTCCGAGACTTATCTGCATGGTTTAAAGAAGGTACAGAGGAATTTATTGCAGGAGCAGATGAACGGTTAAAGGTGGATTCTAATAACGGAGTGGATTTTGCTGCTCTGAAAAATGAGATAGATTCATGGGAATGAATTTGAAATTGATTATGGCTATAGGGATTGTAAGTTGCCGGCTGTTGGTTTTGATGAAACATCCGAAGAGTATCTTTTTATACAGAGGCAATATCTATTGAATCTTATTTTTCTATCTCTATGACTATGGTGATGGCTGGGAGCATTCGATAAGGACAATAGAAGACTTATTCATTTGGTCACCCGACATTACTCAATATAGAAGGCGGTTGTGCCCCAGAAGATGTCGGAGGCTAGGTGGTTACGAGGAGCTTTTAGAAGCACGGAGTAATCCCTCACATCCTGAACGTGAGCAGATGTGCGAATAGATACAGGCCAAGGGTATCAAGAATTAAATATAACTTGAATTAATAAATTGATGAAAAGTGTGTTGAATGTTGAAGTTGAAGAAGGTTATGTCACAGTGACTTTTCGGATTGTGGATATTCTGTGTATAACTTTGTGGAAAAACCCTAAATCCTATTTATTAATTAGGATTTAGGGTTTTTCTTTGTTTTTGTGAGAATATCCCTAGGATTTCCAATGAAAATCCTTCGTTATTAGCCGATACAAAGAGTAGGTTAATTAGAACGGGGTGTGATTCTGATGCAAATCATTCAGAACAATTATAGATTGATTTCACAAACAGCAGTTACTTCTTCGCAACCGAATGTTGGAGATTTGCTTCAAGTATCTGTGAAGGAACGAGTAGGTAATCAGGAAGCGGTTGTTTCGATGAAGGGAACGACCACAAAAGTTCAGTTTGAAGGTAATGTTCCAAAGCAAGATCAAGTGTTTGTTGAAATTACGGGAAAAACAGCTGAAGGAAATTATACGGTTAAGCTGTCTGATAAAGCTTCTAGTACATCCGCTGCTCCAGCTAGTATGTCGCAGAGTACGGATCCCGAATTAAATGAGATTGTGAAGGCTTTTTCATCGCGTGGAATATCATTGACAAAAGATCAAGTGAACGTGATGAAGGAGTTTATCACTAAAGGACCAGGAACAGCCGAACAAAAAGCAGAAACATTACGGGCAATGGCACAAAAGCAAATTGACGTTACAAATCATACGGTTAAAGCGGTACATGAAGCGTTAAATGGTAAACCATTATCAGCATCATTAATATCAGTGCTGGATGAATTAGGTGTACAACTTCAATCGAGAAATAATTCTGTGCCAGCTAAAAGCATGGCAACTGTTCGTAATGAAGTACAACGGGAACAGAATGTTGCAAACTCCATTCAAATAGTAGAAAATTTTTTAAAAAATACGGATTTGAATGAAGCGATTAAAAAGAGATTGGAACAAAGTGTTGCAGAAGTGAAGAAACTATCACAAGCAGGACAACCAGCTCAAGCGAAGGCACAGTTAACACAAACGTTACATCAACTCGAGCAAAATTTACAAGTCGAGGAATCACCAAAGCCAACGGCGGCTCTAAATCAATTAAAAGACAGAATTACACAAGAGCCGAATATCTTTAAAGCGATTGAACAAACGAAAGAAGCCATAAAAATACCAGGAATGCCAACGCAAGCGATTCAGAAGCTTGAACAAGCGGTTCAGGAAGCAATGAAACTTCAATCGATTGGTCGAGATGTTCAAGCGAAAATTCAACTAACTGGTCATCTGAATCAGTTGTTGCAATCTTTAGGAACAGCTGAAGCCAGTGCTACAACTGCGAATGAGGTAGCTCCAGAGCAAAAAAGTCTTCCTGTAGCCTCTAAAGACACAAATATAGCAGAGACAATACGAAATTTAGTAAAAGATGTACAAAAAGATCCGTCATTCGCCAAAGTGCTTGATAAAACAGCGGCACTGCTCGCTGAACAAGGTGCAAATGAAGAATTAACTGAATTGAAACAGGCATATGACAAAGCGCAACAGCTTCAAGAAAGTGGACGTGAATTAACAGCAAGACGAGAACTGTCAAATGCCCTTTCGAAAGTCGAACAGAATCTCGGCATTCAGCAACCTGCTTCTCAAGAGAATACATTATCGCAAGCGGAACAATATGCGATTAACGAAGCGGTTCAAACGTTAAAATTAGATTCGCAAAATATCATGGTGACTGAAATTACGAAGAAGCTATCACAAATGGCGATTGATTTTAAAACACTAAAGCGCGAGATTACAAGAAATCTAGATAATATTTCAAAAATACTTAAAAACCGAAATATTTTACCGCAAGCCAATGTAAAGCAAATTTTAGAGTCAACGATTCATAAGCTCGATAATGCAATTTTAAAGGGAGACTATTTGCTTTACACAGATATGTCGACAGAAAAGAAAATGCTTGCCGCAAGCTCTCAGTTGGCGGAAGTGAAAAAGTTACTAGCTAAAGATGAAATGAGCGAAGCGAATAAAATTGTCAAAGAAGTAAAGGCAAATATCGAAAACATTGTGTTCAAGCCTTCGGATGTAAAGGTGAAGCATTTTGTTTCAGACAAGCTTGGTTTAGAAAACTTTTCTTCAGCACGTCAAATGGCCAGCACAGTTGAACAAGCAGTGCAGCCTTTTACAAACAGTGAGCCTTCAGCACGTCAAATGTATGACACGATTCGGAAACTCGGTTTAACACATGAACATGATGCTGGTTTTTCACTTGTTTCCAAAAATGGAACGCCAGCTGACCCGCAGCAAACCGAAAATTTAAAAGCAACGCTAATGAAAATGGTGAAAAATGAAGAGATGAAGCCACAGCTTATGCAGCAAGTAGAGCAGACTGTAAATAATATTACCGGTCAACAGCTTTTGAATAAGCAAGACTCTTCAGGTATGCAAAATCTATTTTTCCAGCTGCCATATATGATGGAAAAACAAGTAGAAAACATCAAAATATATGTCAATTCACGAAAAGATGGTGAGAAAGTAGATTGGGAGAACTGCAGTATCTATTTTGTGCTAGAAACGAAGCGTTTAGGCGATATCGGAGTTCTTCTGTCTTCTTCTGAGAAAAATGTGAGCCTTACGTTCCGTAGTAATAAAGAACAGTTATCGGAGAAATTGGAGGGTTTTACAGAAGTGACGCAAGAGCGTTTCTGCGAAATTGGCTATCAGTTACAGACGATGAACGTGAAGCCTCTCAATGAACCACAGGCAAGTGCGTCAACAGAAGAACACGTTACGGAAAAAGCAAAATTAGCTCCGACTTTTACGGAGAAGGGATATGATTTTTCAATATGAGGAATTCACTATACGTTAACCAAAAAAATAAAAAAAAGGTGAGTGAACCGACGGCGGCTGTGATTCGGTATGATGACAGCAAAGGAGCGGTGCCGACTGTCGTGGCTCACGGTTCTGGTCAAGTAGCCCAAAAAATTATGGAGCTGGCGAAGCAAAATAATATTCAAATGCAACAAGATGAATCGTTAGTGAGTGCTTTACTAAACGTTGATCTTGGGGAGTCAATTCCGCCGCAATTATATGCGGTGATGGCCGAGATTTTAATATTATTGGAAGAGCTCGATCAAAGTTATTAAAAGTTAGATAGCTTTTACCGATAATTATAGTAGCTAAGTTAAAAGGTGGAGATACAAAAGTGGAATTTCTTTCAGAAGAGATGATTTATCAAAAGACACCACAAGAATTAACAGCGTTTTTGTATGAAGGATTAATTGAAAACTTAGAACAAGCTATGACCTTAATTGAAAAGAAAGATTATATAGAATCGAACAAAAAACTACAAAAAGCAAATGATATTCTCCATAGATTAGGTGTTGGTTTAAAGTATGAAGCAGGTCCGATTGCTGAACAATTGGATAGGCTATATAAGTTTATGGCGGATGAGCTAGTCGCAGCCAACCTAAAAAAAGATACGGAAAAAATTCAAGGCGTACTCAAAATTGTTGGAGAAATAGCAAGTGCTTGGAGTATCGCATTGAAAAAGACTCCAAATCCAACGCAAAAAATAAATCGAAAAGTTGCAGCGTATGAATCTAGCATTACGAGAATAAATCAATAAGTTACATAGAGGAGATAAATACATGAAGATCAATCATAATATTACAGCATTAAATGCTTATAGAAATTTATCGGTAAACAACTCTACTACGGCAAAAAGTTTAGAAAAGCTTTCTTCTGGATTACGTATTAACCGCGCCTCAGATGACGCAGCAGGCTTGGCCATCTCTGAAAAAATGCGTTCACAAATCCGTGGTCTAGATACTGCTCAGCGAAATGCACTAGATGGAATCTCGTTTATTCAAACAGCTGAGGGAGCATTATCTTCTACGCACTCTATTTTACAAAGAATGCGAGAATTAGCGGTTCAGGCCGCTAATGATTCTAATACGGATGTAGATCGAAAAGCTATACAAGAAGAAGTGAATCAATTAACAAATGAAATTAATCGTATTGCTAATACGACGGAATTTAATACGAAAAAGCTTTTAAATGGAGACTTGGAAATTAAGAGTGCTGAGGAAGATAACTCGGCTACCTTACAAATTGGAGCGAATGCTGGTCAAACTGTTAATCTCGAGCTTAAAAATATGAGTGCAAAGGCTCTTGGTGTAAGTGTGAGTGGAGCAGGCGAAGGACAAGAGATTGAACTACTAAATGGTGAAACATTAACAGTTTGGTATACAGCTACACCACAGGTCAATGACGGTATGTCTAAAGAATCTATTGAGTTCGGACTAGATATTTCTTCAAATGAAAAAGCCTCGGCTGCCATTACTGTTCTTGATGATGCTATTCAAAGGGTATCTGCTGAACGTTCTCGTATGGGGGCTGTTCAAAACCGTTTAGAGTATGCGATAGATAATTTGAAATATATGAGTGAAAACGTCACAGCTTCTGAATCTCGTATTCGTGATTTAGATATGGCCCTTGAAATGACAGCTTATACAAAGAATAATATCCTTGTTCAGTCAGCTCAAGCAATGCTTGCACAAGCAAACCAAATGCCTCAAGGCGTGCTACAATTATTAAAATAATAGTATCAAGTGAAAGGAGAGGGGGATTCCTCTCCTTTTTTACAATATCTCGCTAAATTAGGTGATAAACAATGGACGTTCAACGAATTAGTAAAGCAACCCTTAATGCTATACAGGGAAAAGGGGAAGTCGCTAAAGACTCGATTCACTTTCAAGCGATGATGGATAAAAAGCGCCAAGAGACGACGTATGATCGTTTAACAAAGAAAGTCGCTGAAATTGAATCACAAGGAAAGAAACTAGCAGATAACCATTCGGTTGAAAATTTACGTAAATATAAAAAGATGGTTAAAGAATTCATGGAAGATGCGGTGAAGAACGGCCTTGAATTAACCGAGCATCGCGGTTTTAATCAACGCGGTTCAACAAAAGTGTATAAGCTTGTGAAAGAAGTCGATAAGAAATTAATTGATTTAACGAACGAAGTGCTGGATAAAGAGAAAAAAGGTTTAGGTATCCTTAATATTGTTGGTGAAATTAAAGGGATGCTAATCAATATTTATACGTGACTTTGTAATTTAATCAAACGATTAATTGAAAACCATCGTATTTTTTCCGATATAAATAATAATTAGACACATATCGGAGGCGAACATGATGTTAGAGAACCTTTCTACAAATGTTCTTTCCTCACAACTTAGGACGGCTATCTCAGAAGGAATGAACGGTTACTTTCAGAATGAAGCAAAAGTTATCAATGAAACGGCGTACATCCAACAAAAAGTAAGTAAAGAACAAGTACAAGAAGCAGTAGACGGGTTAAATCAATTTTTACAACCGACGAACACGTCTATTCGTTTTGAGTATCATGAACAGTTGAATGAATACTATGTCAAAGTAGTGGACGATAAAACAGAAGAAACAATAAGAGAAATACCATCAAAGAAACTATTAGATTTCTATGCAGCGATGACGGAATTTGTTGGATTAATGGTAGATAAGAAAATATAGAGGGTGAAAGTATGGTAATGCGAGTTAGTGGGTTAGCAAGCGGGATGGACATTGATGATATTGTATCAAAACTAATGACAGCTCAACGTGTTCCTTTAGATAAGCTATATCAAAAGAAAACGTATACAGAATGGCAACGTGATGATTACCGTACGGTAAATACGGCATTATCGGAATTAGATACCCTTATTCGTGACGGAATTGGGAAGCAAGCCTCTTTTATTAAAAAGACGATAACGGTATCAAATCCGGATGCGGTTTCTGTTAGAAATATTAATTCGACAAGTGATTTTTCGGGAACTATAAAAGTGAATACTCTAGCAACAGCATCAACTATTTATAGTAATACAGCTACAGAAATCACTGATTCGACAGCAAAGTTATCTACTTACGGAATCGCTACTCAGGAAATTAGCATTCGGGCAATGAATAAAAGCGGACAAATGGAAACAAAAAACGTGATTATTACAGAAGATGATACCATGGATAGTCTAATAACAAAAATAAATTCACAAACAGATGTGAATGCATTTTTTGATAAGGATTCTAAAAAAATATCATTTGCAGCTAAATATACTGGAAACAGTGGCGAGGGTATTACATTAAATGGGGATGTAACTGGAGATGGAAGTAAAGACTTCTTTAAGATGATTTTCTCTAATGATGAACGCGATTTTACCGCTAATACAGGGGGAAATGCTAAAGTCGAATATAATGGAATGTTAATTAATCGTTCATCCAACATATTTACCATTAATGGAGCCGAAATTACGCTGAAAAAAGAAATGGCTGCTACAGAGCCGCCGGTTACCTTCTCATCCACAGCTGATGTAGACACCATTTTTGATACGGTTAAGAAGTTTGTTGATAGCTACAATGGGTTAATTGCTACAATTAGCAGTAAAACAAGCGAAAAGAAAAATTCTGGTTATCCACCACTTACAGATGAGCAAAAGAAAGAAATGACGGAGGATCAAGTGAAAAAGTGGGAGGAGCAGGCGCGAAAAGGTACATTGCGTCGGGATTCTACTTTAACAAGTTTACTTACAAAAATGAGAACGTCTCTTTATACACAAGTTGAAGGTACATCTTTAGGGACTCTGGATCAAATCGGCATTACTACAACGAAAAACTATCTCGAGGGTGGAAAGTTAGAGATCGATGAAGAAAAGCTGAAAGCAGCGATTGCAGAGGATCCCAATGCTATCTATGAATTGTTTATGCAGGATGGCGATTCGAAAGAAGGTAAACAAGGGATAGCTAGAAGATTAAGAGCGGAACTTAGTGCGGGAATGAAAACTATTAGTGAAAAGGCTGGAAGTGCCTCATCAGTTAATAGTTCTTTTACATTAGGAAAATTGTTAAATGAATATGATAAAAAGATTGATAGTTTTAATGATCGTCTAACTGCACTTGAAACTCGATACTATAAACAATTCACAGCGATGGAGACAGCTATTAATAAAGCTAATAGTCAAAGTACCTCATTAATGCAATATTTTAGTTAAGGAAAGGATGAAATGATGATGGCTATGAATAATCCATATCAATCGTATCAACAAAATGCAGTGAACACAGCATCGCCAGGAGAGCTGACATTAATGCTTTATAATGGATGCTTAAAGTTCATTACATTGGCTAAAAAGGCAATAAGTGATGGAAACGTAGAAGGGAAAAATACAAATTTAATCAAGGCGCAAAATATCATTCATGAATTTATGGTTACATTAAATATGGACATACACGTTTCGAAAGAATTGATGGTGATGTATGATTACTTACATCGTCAACTAGTTGAAGCGAATATAAAAAGTGATTTGGCTATTTTAGAAGAAGTAGAAGGTTTTGTAGTGGAACTTCGCGATACATGGAAGGAAGCAATTCAATTGAATCGTCAAAGTCAATTTGCGACGAGCGGACAAGCTTAATGGAAGCTCTTCAAACGTTTTATGAAGCAACAAATGAATTAATCAAGGTGTTGCAGCAAGATGAACAAGATCGAGATGTTCGAATTGAACAGATACAAGCCTTATTGAATCAGAGGGAAGAGCTGTTGAAGTCTATTCAACCACCATTTTCTGAGCACGAACAAGTATTAGGTAAACAGCTTGTTCAACTGAATCAACAAGTAGAACAGTTACTGCAAAAGCAGAAACGAGAGATTCAACAAGATATGAAGCAGCTTAGTCTTCAGAAGAAATCAAATAAGAAATATACGAATCCTTATGAGTCTCTTGCAACAGATGGCGTGTTTTACGATAAGCGAAATTAATAAAGTAGATTGTGACCGCTTAAACCCCAAGCGGTCATTTTTTATAATCGTTCACAGTCTTTTCATTATTATTTTTCAGAAAATTCTGCTATAATTAACCTATAAGAAAGATACAACATCTTTCTCACCGGTTCCGATTCATTTTCCAATCATTCGATGTAAATTCTTCTCGAATTTTAGAGGAATTTGGAAGCGGTCTATAGAATGTTAATGTATAGTCTTAATTTAAGGAGGACTCACTTTATGAATTACAACGTACGCGGTGAAAACATTGAGGTAACTCCAGCAATTCGAGAATACGTAGAGAAGAAAGTTGGCAAGCTAGAGCGTTATTTTAATAGCACTCCAGATGCTAATGTATCGGTCAATTTAAGAGTGAATCCAGATCATACATCTAAAGTAGAAGTGACAATTCCAATGTCGAATTTGGTTCTTCGGGCCGAAGAAGAAAATGCTGATATGTATGCAGCCATTGATTTAATTAATGATAAGCTTGAACGCCAAATTCGTAAACATAAAACAAAAGTAAACCGTAGATTCCGTTCTAATGGATCACCAGCAGAATTGTTTGCTGTAGGGCTTGAATCCAATGTTGCAACGGAAGAGGAAGAAATCGAAGTTGTACGTAATAAACGTTTTGACTTGAAACCGATGGACAGTGAAGAAGCGATTTTGCAAATGAATTTGCTAGGTCACAATTTCTTCGTTTATACAAACGCTGATACAAATGCAACAAATGTTGTGTATCGCCGTAAAGATGGCCGTTACGGATTAATCGAAACGAAATAAATAGAATCGACGAAAAAAGCCGCTGATGTTCAGCGGTTTTTTTATGTCGTTTTCCCAAAAGTCACAGCGACTTTTCAAGTTGTGGGTATCATGTGTATAAATCTGTGGATAACTTAACTTTGAATCATCACTCTAGTTCCGTTTGGGATTTGCCTGGCTAGTTCGAGTACGTCTTTGTTATGCATTCGAATGCACCCTTTTGATACGGCTTTTCCAATGGAGGAGGGATCATTGGTACCGTGAATGCCATAGCCTGCTTTGGACAAGGAAAGCCACATGACTCCATATGGGCCGCCTGGATTGGGCTCACGGTTCACAACGACAAATTGGCCTACGGGTGTTTGGGATAGCATTTTGCCAACTGCAATCGGGTAGGTTTTGATGAGTTGATTTTGACGAAATAGTTGTAGTGTGCGTTTATTTTTTGATACAACTAGGTGAAAAGGAATTGTGTTGGGGTCTGGTAAGCCAGGGATAAGAATGCGTTGTCCCGGCATGATGAGATTCATATTTGTGATTTGCGGATTAGCCGCCACTAGCTGGGCAAAAGGAACACGATAATCTCTGACGATGGATGCCAGCGTTTCACCATATTTTACGATATGGAACATGATTGGTCCTTCCTTCCTTTTTTATCATGTATATTAAAGGGAATACCTATTTGTGTAGAAAGTCTTTAATACTGTGAAAATAGGAAAAAGGTAATTTTTATTCTTAAAAAAGAACAAAAGTCGCCTTTTTACTGCATGAAATGGAGACATTCCCTCTTTGTTTTACGATAAATGGCGCGAAAATTGGTAAAGAAATAGGAAAGTTGCAAAGATTGTCGAAAAAAAATGGTAATTTTTACAGATTAATGACAGTAAATGGCTCGCTGAAAAAGAATGAATCTATTATAATAGGCTTATCCCAACATTAGTTTAGTGATTCAAAAGGTCTGATTGTTAAAATAAATATAGTTCAGTAGTTGGATTCTAAAACCTAACATATAAGAAGTAGTTTAGGAGGGGGTCATGAGTGGGCGAAGAAGAGTTAGATCAAGAATGGGTGGAATTAATAATGGAGGCCCGTAAAAAAGGCATGACGAAAGAAGATATTCTCTTTTTTTTAA
>NZ_JBALMU010000088.1:8773-22388 GCF_036962285.1 Bacillus sp. JJ634 | reverse complement strand
GCTGAAAGAGAACATATTATGTTCATCCTTGAAGCAGGTTTTTCTAATGGGATGATGTCGAAAAGAATGAATGGTGATTAAATGGGACGAATCGTACGACAAGATAAAATGAAATGGATAGGTTTATTTTTATTAACTCTTTTATTAATTATTTGTATGTTAGCTAGTTTAATGTTTGGAAATACGAATTTTACGTTGATGGATATTTATAAAACGCTAGCATCGTCTAATCCAAAAGATGTAGCACATATCATTATTTGGCAAGAGCGATTTCCACGTATGGTGATTGCTGTTGTGACAGGAGCTTCATTAGCTGTAGCAGGTGTAATCAGTCAACTATTGACGCGTAACCCATTAGGTTCTCCTAGCGTATTAGGGATTAACTCTGGTTCGATTTTTGTTATTGTCGTTTGCGTTGTACTATTACAAATTTCAGATTTACATATTCTTGTTTATTTTGCTTTTTTAGGTGCGTTATTAGCCGCTTTGCTCGTTTATCTTTTAGGTTCACTAGGCCGTGCAAGCACTTCAGCTATCAAAATCGTTTTAGCTGGAATAGCTGTGAATGCGATGTTTGTGTCATTTACACAAATTATCCTATTAATGAATCAAAAAGGGATGAGTGATGTTTTATTTTGGATGGCAGGCACAATTAGCGGGCGAACATTAGATATGATACTAGCTGTATTGCCATACTTACTCGGTTCACTTATTATTACTTGCCTTTTAGGCAGATCGATGAACATTTATGCATCTGGGGAAAGCATTGCCAAAGGTTTAGGACAAAATGTATTCGTTATGAAATTAACATTACTTATTTTAATGGTAGTGTTAGCTGGAGGTTCGTTGGCAGTGATAGGAAATGTTGGCTTTGTTGGCTTAATTATTCCTCACTTAGCAAAATCGATTGTTGGAAGTGGATATCCGTGGTTAACACCGTATTCCATTTTGTTAGGGAGTATCTTTTTATTAATTGCTGATTTAAGTACAAGACTTATTCATCCGCCTGCGGAAATTCCTTTAGGGGTTATTACAGCATTTATTGGGGCTCCGTTCTTTATCTATGTTGCTTTTAAAGGGGGGCATGCACGTGAATGATAGATGGGTTGTTCGTACAAAAAATGAGAGAGTATCTTTTTTTCTGATTAAAAAAGAAGTATATAAAACGATTGCGGTATTCGTCAGTTTAATAGGGGCTCTTTTATTAGGTTTAATGATTGGAACAGATACTATTCCATTGTATGAAATAATCAATTATATCTTTCAATTAGCACCGATTGAAAATGAATTTGCATTAGGTGAATTAAGAATGCCGCGTGTGTTATCGGGCATGATTGTTGGGGCAGCACTGGCTGTGGCAGGATTAATTGTCCAAGGAATTATTCGCAATCCGCTTGCTTCACCAGACGTTATTGGGGTTACGGGTGGTGCTTCTGTGAGTGCCGTTTTATTTCTAACATATTTTAGCGATGGGATGGGTGTTCAGTGGGCCCCAATCTTTGCTATTTTGGGGGCTATTATTACCTTTTTCATCATCTATCTTTTTTCTCTGCATCCATTCATAACGGCAAATCGTCTTGTGTTAATTGGAGTTGGTTTATCGTCACTAGCAAATGCTATTATTTTGTATATTCTTGTTACATCGGCTTCTTTTTCATCAGAAAGAGCGTACTTATGGCTTACTGGAAGTTTGTATGCGGTCAATTGGGTTCAAACAATCTCTATTTTAATTGGTTTCTTCATCTTATTTGTACTGATTCTATGGTCAACACGTAAGTTTGAATTATATGGTTTTGGAGATTCTATTGCACAAGAGCTAGGTTTAAACTTAAAAAGATTTAGAATTGTTTTTTTGCTGTTTGGTGCATTGCTTTGTGGGTTATCTGTCTCCGTTGCTGGTGGAATCGGATTTATCGGTTTATTAACACCACATATTTCACGAAGAATTGTCCATCATCATACTTCACTTCTATTTATTACAACAGCTGGAATCGGAGCTATATTAGTCGTTGTTGCTGATTGGATTGCACGATATGCTTTTCAACCATTAGATATTCCAGTAGGGGTTTTTACATCTGGTATTGGAGCCCCATTTTTTATTTATTTACTTATCAAGAATCGTAATTCATTTTAAGGGTGATATAAATGAACCATTTTGTAACGAATGAGATTTTGGTGTTCAAGAAAAGATTCCATATATGCAACGTATCGCAAATTGATGAAGTAATGCTAGTAACAGATTTGCTGGAGGAAGAGAAGTGTAGATTGTTTCTTCAAAAGCAGATGCAAGAGCTACGAGCACCTAGTTTATCAGTAGCTGCATCGATGTTTTCAAAAAGGTATGCTTATCTTGTGGTAGCATCTACACTTTATAGCATGGTTGAATTTAATAGTGTCTTAAACCTACCGATACAAGCATGCTCATTAAGTACGAAACGAACCTTATATATTCAAGAAAACATGTGCCAATGGAATGAAGGAAAGAATATCGAGAGAGAACAGTGGCGTGAAAACATATTGCGTGAGTTATTTTCTAATCATATAGCACCTATTTGGAATATGCTGAATAAACTATCAGGTATTCCTTCGGCAATATTATGGGAAAATCTATCTGTTCGGATTAACTCTATATATCGTAAACTCTTGGCTCAAGAAATAGCATCTATAAAAAAGCAGAGATTATACAGTGACTTCAATTATTTAAAAGGTACTAGTGGAGAACTGTTTGATTTGTTAGAAAATCCAATTAATCGCTTTTTGAAAATAGGAGAGGACTTGCACATATATCCATATCGTCAAACATGTTGTTTATATTATCAATTAGAAGAAGATTCAGAAGGGATAGGTTATTGCACGAATTGTCCAATTGGTAGAAAGCGCAAATGGAAAGAAAAATAAAAACGATAGGAGTAGTTCATATCCACCTACATCTGTACAGCGTATATAAAATATGGCATCATTAGGATAGTCTTGGGGAGGTAATTCTTGTTTCAGGACTATATGTATAGTACAATTTTTTTTATATGCGTTTGAATGGGAGGATTCTGGATGCCTACACCGAGCATGGAGGATTACATAGAACAAATTTACTTATTAATTGAAGAAAAAGGATATGCGAGAGTTTCTGACATTGCGGAAAACTTGTCTGTTCACCCATCTTCTGTTACGAAAATGGTTCAGAAGTTAGATCAAGAAAAATATTTAATTTATGAAAAGTATCGAGGGCTTGTTTTGACGGCAAATGGTCGAAAAATTGGCCAACGTCTTGTATATCGCCATGAGCTGTTAGAGCAAATGTTACGCTTAATAGGTGTGAAGGAAGAAAATATTTATCAAGATGTAGAAGGAATTGAGCATCACCTTAGTTGGGATTCCATTGATCGTGTAGGAGATCTTGTTGAATATTTTGAAGAGTCTCCTCAGCGTATCGCAGATTTGCGAGCAATTCAAAAAAGAAATGAAGAAAATACTAAATAAGGCCGTTATATACGGCTTTTTTTATTGTAGATGATGAGAAATTATTAAAAAGAGCATGACTCAAAAGGCATCTATTCGACCTTTGAGTTACGCTCTTTTCATTATTAAAAATGCAGCGAATTTAGCATAACATCATGCTGAATTGAGGCATGATGTTATGCCGACTAGCTGGTTTCCTATATTAGAAGAGAGTTCTGAAGAATCTTTCTTTTTCAATCCCATTCGAATGGAGTTAATTGATATACGTAATAATTTAACCAGTTAGAAAACATTAAGCTGCAATGACTTTTCCAGCGATGTAAAGGTGTGTTATCAGGGTTATCTTGTGGAAAATAATTTTCAGGCAGCTGTGTAAAAATGCCGCGTTCATGATCGCGGTGATATTCATCAGCAAGTGTTGTTGCATCATATTCAAAATGACCTGTAATCATAATGTTTTTACCATCCTTGGAAGAAGCGATTAAAACACCAGCTTGATCAGATTCGGCTAAAATTTTTAGCTCAGGATGGTTTTTGATTTTTGCATAATCAATATCTGTATAGCGTGAATGCGGAGCCAAAAAGAAATCATCAAAGCCTCGAACAAGGTTTTCGTTTGGCAACAGGACTTCATGTTTGTATACACCAAAGCATTTTTGTGGTAATTCGTATTTGTGAATGCCGTAATGATGGTACAATGCGGCTTGAGCACCCCAACAAATATGTAGAGTAGATGTGACATTGTCTTTTGACCAATTCATAATGTCTTTCAGCTCTTCCCAGTAGTTGACGTCTTCAAATGGAAGTTTTTCAACGGGAGCTCCTGTAATGATTAAGCCATCGTATCTTTTGTGTTTGACTTCAGAAAATGGTTTATAAAATTGATCTAAGTGAAGCTTGCTTGTATTTTTAGAATTATGCGTGCTAAGACGTAGGAATGAAATATTCACTTGAAGTGGTGTATTGCCTAAAAAACGAAGTAATTGCACTTCTGTTTTTTCTTTTTCAGGCATTAAATTTAAGATTAATATATTTAAAGGGCGAATATTTTGACTAGTCGCACGCTGTTCGTCCATGACAAAAATGTTTTCTTGTTCTAATATTTCTTTTGCTGGCAATTGGCCAGGAATTTTGATTGGCATAGTTCTCCCCCTTTACCCACGATTAAATTAATAATATTTCTATTATATAGAATATTGAAAAATAGGAAAGGGTTTTTTACAAATTCTTATACAGGTTGATGTTTTATAACGTGGTAAAATGAAGAATATAAGCTTGTTGTAAATGAAAATGAGGTGAATGAGTATTTGTTTGACCCAACGGCATTTGATAATATGAAAGTGATACTGGAGGGAGCGGTGTATGACCGGGACTTCTATGGAGATATTCTTGTGATTAAACGAGATGATTTGATGAATTTGGCTACGCTGTCACGACAGTATTCGGTAGAATTTGAATTAAAGGAACCGCGTATACATAAGAAAGTCAGTGGAGGTATCCGTCTGTCAGCTTCTCTTGAAAATTTAAGCTCGGAGTTATTAGCGGGGTATAGTAACGAAAGTTCGAATGGTTCAACCGTAGAGATTTTTGTGAATTTGCTGGAGCAGTTAACAAAAGAGCAGGCGGTATCTATATTAACAGGTTTAGCAGGCATTTGGGGTGAACAACGATCGATTGCTTGGACAACAGTGGCTACCATGATGAATACAAAGCAGGAGTCCTTCTCTTCGACCTTTACGATTTCTTTTGATAGGCTGGTGAAGGAAGACCAGATTGATGACTTAGTCGATATGATTGAGTACTTAATTCAATCGTTGCAATGGATGGAAACGTTTTTTAAAAAAGGCATGAATCAGTAGTATCAACTTATATAGTTGGGAGAGATTAGCGTGTCTATCTATCATTTCGAAGTAAATAAAATCAATGGTGAGAAAATTTGGCTTGAGGAATATGCAGGAAAGGTTATTGTTATTGTGAATACGGCAAGTAAATGTGGGTTTTCTCCTCAATATGGAGATTTGCAAAAGTTGTATGAGCGCTATAAAGAAGAAGGTCTAGTCGTTTTAGGGTTTCCATGCAATCAGTTTCTTGGTCAAGAGCCTGGAGATTCATTAGAAATTGATACGTATTGCAAATTAAATCATGGAGTTACTTTCCCTATCTTTGAGAAAGTACATGTAAATGGAAAACAGGCTCATCCATTGTTTGACTATTTAACTGAACATGCACCCGGAATGATGGGGTCCAAATCGATTAAGTGGAATTTTACGAAATTTTTAATTGATCGAGAGGGAGAGATTGTAAGCCGTTATGCTCCTCAAACAAAACCGTTTGAAATGGAAGAAGATATCAAGAAATGTTTGCATAAACAATGAGGGAACAATAGACCTTTACTAGGTTATAACTAATAGATTGGGGAATGGGATAGACGATATGAAAGTGTTTAGCATGGAGAAAGTAACGAAAACACAAGGTGAAAAGCTGCTTTTTAAAGATATTTCTTTTTCGGTTTCAGAAGGAGAAAAGATAGGGATTGTTGGTATTAATGGAACGGGGAAATCGACGTTATTAAATATTATTGCAGGCAAGGAAGAGAGCGATATAGGCGAGAAAACTCATCCGAATGATTATCGCATTTCTTATTTATCGCAAGATCCGAATTTTGATGAATCGTTAACGATGATGGAATATATGTTTGCAAGTGATACTCCGATTTTTTCATTAATTAGAAAATATGAAAAAACACTTGTCGAGTTACAAAACGATCCGGAAAATTCAACTCTTCAAAATCGCTTATTACAAGAACAGCAGGAAATGGATGCACTAAATGCATGGGATACAAGTGCGAATGCGAGAACTGTTTTATCGAAGCTTGGAATGCAGGATTATTCAAAAACATTAGGACAATTATCAGGTGGCCAGAAGAAGCGAGTAGCACTTGCCAAGACGCTAATTGAGACACCGGATTTATTGATTTTGGATGAGCCGACAAACCATTTAGATTACGACAGTATTAAGTGGCTTGAGGATTATTTAGTGAAATATCCTCGCGCTGTTTTATTCGTTACGCATGATCGTTATTTCCTGGACAATGTTTCTAATAAAATTTGGGAAATAGCAAACAGTTGCCTTTTTGAATACAAGGGAAATTATGCGGCCTTTTTAGAAGCTAAAGCCATTCGTGAGGAAAATGAGTCGATTGAGCGCGGTAAAAAAGAAAGCTTGTTTAAAAAGGAATTGGCTTGGATTCGTACAGGAGCAAAAGCGAGAACAACGAAACAAAAGGCGAGAATTCAACGATTTGAGTCTCTAGAGTCTGGTTTGAAGCATAAAGGTAATAACGATCAATTAGAAATGGAGTTAAGTGGAGCACGACTTGGAAAAAAGGTGCTGGAACTAAAGTCGATTTCGAAGTCCTTTGGAGCGGAACCTATTATCGAGAATTTTTCGTTTCTTTTTAAACCAGGTGATCGAATTGGGATTGTTGGTAGCAATGGCAGCGGAAAATCGACGTTATTAAATATTTTAGCAGGTCGTGAACGAATTGATGCTGGTGAAATAGAAGTTGGTCAAACGGTGAAGATTGGCTACTATACTCAGGAAAATGTCGATATGAATGAAAATATGCGAATGATTGAATATATTCGTGAAACGGCTGATTCAATTCAATTAAAGGATGGCAGTTATATTTCGGCTGCACAAATGCTTGAGCGTTTCTTGTTTCCGATGCATACTCATGGGACACCGATTCGCAAGCTATCGGGTGGAGAGAAGCGCCGTCTTTATTTATTAAGCATTTTAATGTCAGCTCCAAACGTGTTACTGCTAGATGAGCCGACCAATGATTTAGATACGCAAACATTAACAGTGCTTGAAGATTATTTAGAAACATTTGCAGGCGTTGTTATCACCGTGTCACATGATCGCTATTTCTTAGATAAGACGTGTCAGCAATTGTTTGTGTTTAAGAAAAAAGCAGATATCCAATTTTATTACGGTAGCTATTCAGAGTTTTTAGAAGAAAAAATAGAAGAAGTGGTCGTGGAAAAGGCAGTTGAGGCGCCTCCTGTCCAAAAGCGTACCGAAAAGAAAAAGAAGAAATTAACGTATGCTGAAACGAAAGAATGGGAAGAGATTGAGGGCAAGATGGAAGAAGTAGAACAAAGACTAGCCGAAATTACTGAGGAAATGTCAGCAGCCGGAAGTGATTTTGGAAAGATTCATGTGCTCGTAGAAGAAGAACGTGAACTGAATGAAAAGTTAGAATATATGATGGAAAGATGGACATATTTAGCAGAGAAGCTGGAAGAGGAATAACAGTGAGGAGGCTGTCCCAAAAGTCATGAACATGGCTTTCGGGGCAGCCTTTCCGTTTGTTGAACAATTATCCTCCTCAGATTATTACTTTTTTACCGTCCTCAAACAGTATGTTTAAGGACAAAAATCGAGAAATCCGGCCAGGAAAATGTCGTTCATCAGAGCCATGAACAACAAAATCCAGTAAAGGAATAGAGTTCTCCATTGGATTTTCATTAATGCTTTTTATTTTAGGGGCTTTTTAGACAGCTCCTTCTTTTCGTTCAGTCCGGATTGCATGAGATTCTCCGTTGAATATGATAAAATCGATGGAGCGAACAACGTGTGAATGAAGGAGAGTAAATAATGCAAATTAAATCAATCGAACCTACACCAAGTCCAAATACAATGAAAATTAATTTAACAGAAGAACTGCCAGCTGGTAAAAGCAACAATTATAAAAAAGATGGGGCGGATCAAGCGCCAGCACTTATTCAAGAATTGTTTAAAATTGACGGTGTGAAAGGCGTGTATCATGTAGCCGATTTTTTAGCTGTAGAGCGGAATGCGAAATATGATTGGAAAGATATATTAGTTCAAATCCGTCAAGTGTTTGGTGAGGAAACAGCTGAGCAGTCGCAGCAAACAGCGATGCTTGAACATTTCGGCGAAGTAACGGTCATGATTCAACAATTTAAAGGCATTCCAATGCAAATCAAAATGAGTGATGGAAATAGTGAGAAACGATTTGCCCTGCCGGATTATTTTGTTAAAGCGGTAGCAGCTGCTCAAAAAGAAGATGACAATGTTGTGATGCTTCGTAAATGGAAAGATTATGGAGTACGCTATGGAGATATGGAGGAAATCGGAAAAGAGGTAGCAGATGAGCTTGTCGCTGCTTATCCAGAGGAACGAGTCAATCAATTAGTCGCAGCTGCACAGGAGGCACAGGATAAAAAAGACCCAATCGTTAAGCGACCTAAAATCAAACTTACTGCAGATATGCTTGATGATGAAAATTGGGAAAAACGCTATCAAGCATTAGAGCAAATGGAAGATCCGACCGTGGAGGATCTTCCTCTACTCGAAAAAGCATTAGAGGATAACAAAGTGTCTATTCGTCGTCTAGCCGTTGTGTATTTAGGAATGATTGAGGATCCAAAAGTTTTACCAAGTTTGTATAAAGCGTTGAAAGATTCTAGTGCAGCTGTTAGAAGAACAGCGGGTGATTGTCTGTCTGATTTGGGATTTGAAGAAGCGATGGATGAAATGGCGCAAGCATTAGCGGATAAAAATAAGCTTGTCAGATGGAGAGCAGCAATGTTTCTCTATGAAGCAGGAAATGAGTCAGTGCTGCCTGCCTTAAAACAAGCAGAGAAAGATCCAGAGTTTGAAGTCGCACTACAAGTAAAGATGGCGATTGACCGCATTGAAAATGGAGAAGCAGCAAAAGGCTCTGTTTGGAAGCAAATGACGGAAGCAAGACAAGCGGATGAGAGATAAGCCTTATGAAAACCTTATATAAAGGAAAAATAAAAAAGTAGCCTTCATGGTTACTTTTTTATTTTTTAAGAAGTTTAACTTTTCTAAAGGATTAAAGTGTAAGAAAAGACTTCGACTTTCGCCATTAGGAGTGATAAGTCGTGCTTTTCTAATTATTTATTTTTTGTAAAGCGCTTTTTAAGAGTAGAACGGTTGCATTTGTCTCTAAATATGTTAGAATTTTTAGAGAATAGTGAATGGTTGAACTACACTAAGTAATCAAACATTTTAGTTTAAATTGGGGGTATCACATCAAATGTCTAAACCAAAAATGAGAAGTGACATGATTAAAAAAGGTTTCGACCGTGCTCCACACCGCAGCTTATTGCGTGCAGCCGGCGTTAAAGAAGAAGATTTCGGTAAACCGTTTATTGCGGTTTGTAACTCTTATATTGATATTGTTCCTGGACATGTACATTTACAGGAATTTGGTAAAATTGTAAAAGAAGCCATTCGCGAAGCGGGCGGAGTACCATTCGAATTTAATACAATCGGTGTAGATGACGGAATTGCAATGGGACATATTGGAATGCGTTATTCACTGCCAAGTCGTGAAATTATCGCAGATTCTCTTGAAACGGTTGTTTCTGCGCACTGGTTTGACGGAATGGTTTGTATTCCAAACTGTGACAAAATTACACCAGGTATGATGATGGGTGCTCTTCGTGTGAATATCCCAACGATGTTTGTTAGCGGAGGACCGATGAAAGCTGGTAAAGATAAAAATGGGAAACCGCTTTCCTTATCTTCTGTTTTTGAAGGAGTAGGTGCTCACCAAGTCGGCAAAATTGACGATGAAGCTTTATTAGAGCTTGAACAATACGGTTGCCCAACATGCGGTTCTTGTTCAGGAATGTTTACAGCGAACTCCATGAACTGTTTAGCTGAAGGTTTAGGACTTGCTCTTCCTGGTAACGGTACAATCTTAGCTGTATCAGAAGACCGTAAAGAGTTTGTTAAAAAATCTGCTAAGCAATTAATGGAATTAATTAAATTAGATATTAAACCTCGCGATATCGTAACAATCGATGCAATTGACAATGCATTTGCTTTAGATATGGCAATGGGCGGATCGACGAATACGGTTCTTCATACATTGGCATTAGCTCATGAAGCTGGATTCGAATACCCAATTGAGCGCATTAATGAAATAGCAAATCGTGTACCGCATCTTGCGAAAATTGCTCCAGCTTCAGACTACCATATTGAAGATGTACACAATGCTGGCGGCGTAAGTGCAATCATTAACGAACTATTGAAAAAGCCAGGTGCTTTCAATGGTGATCGTATTACAGTAACAGGAAAAACACTTCGTGAAAATGTAGCAGGCTGTGAAATTTTGGACAAGGATGTTATTCGTCCATTAGATAATCCACATTCAGAGCGTGGAGGCCTTGCTGTATTATTTGGTAACCTTGCACCGAACGGCTCTATTATTAAAGTAGGAGCGGTTGATAAATCAGTAGGCGGCTATCACAGAGGCCCTGCTATTTGCTTTGATTCACAAGAAGATGCATTACGAGGCATTGCGAAAGGTCATGTTAAAGAAGGTCATGTTGTTGTTATTCGCTATGAAGGTCCAAAAGGTGGACCAGGTATGCCGGAAATGCTGGCACCTACTTCGCAAATCGCCGGAATGGGTCTTGGAGCGAAAGTTGGCTTAATTACAGATGGACGTTTCTCAGGTGCATCACGCGGAATCAGTATTGGTCATATGTCTCCAGAAGCAGCGGAAGGCGGCCCAATTGCATTTGTTGAAGATGGCGATATCATTGAATTAGATTTAGAAAACCGTACAATCACATTAGAAATTTCGGATGAAGAGTTTGAAAAACGTAAATCTAACTGGAAAGGTTTTGAACCAAAAATAAAAACAGGCTACTTAGCGCGTTATTCTAAACTTGTTACGAATGCTAGCACAGGCGGAGTAATGAAAATCTAATACGTCTGCAGCAGTGAAACAGCAGTGGAAACTTAGCGTTTCTGCCGCTGTTTTTCTTTGGTAAGCGCGATTTTTGCATAATCTTCATAAAGTATAGTATCCTTATAATTATCATTGTTGTTTTTTGAGGAGGAATGTTAGTATGTCAATGGCATATGAGGAATACATGAGACAGATGGTCATGCCAATGCGTCAAGAATTAGTGCAAGCAGGTTTTCAACAATTACAAACAGCAGAAGAAGTTGAAAACTTTATGGAATCGGTAGAAGGAACAACACTTGTTGTTGTAAATTCTGTATGCGGCTGTGCAGCTGGCTTAGCTCGTCCAGCAGCTACTGAAGCAGTTGCAGAGACTAGCAATAAACCAGATCACATTGTGACTGTATTTGCTGGTCAAGATAAAGAAGCAACAGCTAAAATGCGTGAATACTTCGTTGGAATTGAACCTTCATCTCCATCAATGGCTATATTAAAAGGGAAAGAAGTCGTTCACTTTATTCCACGTCATGATATTGAAGGAAACTCATTAGAAGCCATTAAAGATAATTTGCTGATTGCATTTGATAATGTAAAATAAGTGTTTGGAAAAATGCCTTGTGTATGCAACAAGGCATTTTTTAAGTAGAAATAGGAGCTATCTATATGTTTATTACTACAGCAGGAAGAACAGACGAGCATTCCATTGAGCTTGCTCAGCAAGTAGGACGTGAACTCGATATTCCGTATGTCGCGCGTTGTAAGCGTTCTGTGAAAGCGGTACAAGAAGCTGGAAATGGAGCAGATTGTATCGTATATGGGAAAAACCGTATTGAATTACATCGTTTTGGAGAGCAAGCCCCCTTCTTTTTTCATCCTAATGTAGCGATGATCCGTATTAAAAGGCTTTTACAAGGAGAAAGCGACCCTTATCTTGCAGCGGGGAACATTACAGCTGGCAGCACCGTGCTAGATTGTACGCTCGGTCTTGGAGCCGATGCGATTGTCGCAAGTTTTGCTGTAGGAGATTGCGGTCGAGTTGTGGCATTAGAGGATAATCGTTTGCTTGCTTTTCTTGTGGCTCATGGATTAAACACATGGGAAGACGGTGAGAATTCGATCATTCAAGCGATGCGCCGAGTAGAAGTGAAGTGTATACATCATTTTGAAGCGCTTAAGCAAATGGCCGATAATAGCTTTGATGTGGTATATTTTGATCCAATGTTTGAAGAAAGCATTCTTGAATCGGATGGTATTCGAACACTTACACATTTTGCGATGACACATTCTTTAACAGAAGCGATTATAGAAGAAGCGAAGCGTGTTGCTCGGAATCGGGTCGTACTGAAAGATCACTTTCGCAGTTTACGATTTGAGCAATTTGGTTTTCAAGTATTGAAGCGGAAAACAGCGAAATTTCATTATGGTTTTCTCCAAGTGAATCAAGAGCCTGAGACCTTAGAATGATGAATGAGGTGCCAGGCTTTTATTTAAATAAAGAATTAATTTTTTCTTATGCGCATTTGAATTTTTGTATCATATTTTTTAAAAGCATTGCTATTTGTGGTGTTGCGTTTTTGCAGGACCTGGTTAAATTGAAGGAGTTTTTGGTTGAGCTTTTGTTGTAGAACTAGCTTTTCTTCTGGGTCGTGACAGCAAGCGATTAAATCTTCTATTTGCATTAATTCTTTTCGATAGTTTTGCTCATCTTCCAACATCTTAGCATTTTTTAATAGACTATAGGCCATTCGAAGGTCTTGAGGGATAGCTGATAAATCTTCTATGATAAGAGGTTTTCCCTTTCCGGGTAAATGGTCAAATTCTCCATTATTCATGGCTTGTTTAATCTTTTCTTCGGCTATAATATGAACAAAATCCATTTCTTACTTTCTCCTCTCGTATACAATTCATCTTCAGCTAGTATATCATTTGTTTTTGGGGAGGAGTAAGCACTTATCATGAGCAAAATGAAACAACCTATGCTTTATCAATATAGGGCACAGGTCGCATAGTATTTAATTAATCAGCGAGTGTTAAATAAATAAAGTAACCTAACGTTAGAATACAAAGGATGACTGCTAAGAAACTCCATTCCATCTCTTTCTCCTCCTTATGAAAAGTATCCTCTACATAGTTTAATTCGATGCGAACCAGTCAATTCCTTTAATTTACAGATTTTCCGAACGATAAAGCCCACTTCTTTAGAGGTGGGATGATAGTGAGGTCGAACCAGACGTGTCTCGTGACACGTTAATGGTTCGATTTTTTTCGTATTGTGGGCGTATTTCTTGTATAGGGAACGTATGTTCTTATATAATGGTTGTATAGAAAACAAGAGAGGAGGAAAAAAACATGTTTGTCACACATTCATTTCGTATTCCCTATGAGGAATATCTATATGAA
>NZ_JBALMU010000088.1:0-8608 GCF_036962285.1 Bacillus sp. JJ634 | reverse complement strand
TCGATGGATATAACCAAAAATACCATTTCGATAAAAAAGGCATCCTATGGATTTTCACTTCCTGAATTGTTGACTAAAAAGAAAAAGAAGAATTGGAACGAAAAATTCCCAAAGAAAAATGAGGCTATTCTTCTTCCTAATCTTTCGGAGGAACCGTTAGACGAATGTAACTACGCAGAAATTGTATGGAGAGACGGTGCCTATTGGTTTTGTTATACTGTGCAAGTCCCTGAAAGGGATCTATCATCGTTTGATAAAAAGGTGGCTGGTGCTGATTTAGGAGAAATTCATGCCGTGGCAGTCGCGACAGAAAACAAAGCTCTTCTTGTTTCAGGACGAGCCATGCGTAGTATCTCTCAATTCCGAGCGAAAGTATTGGCGGAATTAAGTAAAAAGATGTCTCGCTGTAAAAAAGGATCTAATCAATGGAAAAAGTATAAACAAGCCAAATATCGTATTCGTCAAACTAGTAAAAATCAACTCAAAGAGTTGGAACATAAAACCACAAAAGAAGTCGTTTCTTTTTTAGTCGAAGAACAAGTCACACATTTCGTGATAGGCCATGCATCAGGCATTGAAAAATGGACAAAGAAGAATGAGAAAAAGAAACAAAAAACGAGTAAAGTCAGAAGACAACAACTGTCATTGTGGAACCAAGGGAAAATGAAACAAAAACTCACCTATAAAGCTGCATTGATGGGGATAAAAGTAGAGGAAACAGAAGAAAGCTATACCTCTCAAGATTGTCCGTTTTGTAACGGACGACATCAAGCGAAAGGAAGACACTTTATTTGTTCTGTTCATAAAACAGAAATCCATCGTGATGTCAACGGAGCACAAAATATTGCCCGTAAAAAACATACGATGGCAGTCCAATCTCTTTATTCGGTCCTATTCAAACAACCGATTTGGTATAAACGCTTTTTGTCTGAAGAAATCAGACAAAAAACGAAACATCCGAAGGATAAACCAAAGAAAGAACCAAGTATCGCCAGTCGAATGGCGTAGTGGCACCGACCTTGCCCTTTTGAAAGACTGTTTTTCTCTCAAAAGTTGCTCGCCCAAGTTTCACCCCTGCACCTTCCTGTGGAAGTTTGTAAGTGGAATGTTTGCGAGAAAGAACCTCACTGGCTTCAGCCGTGGGAGTGGTCAGACAATATGGTTAATACAGTAATTTTCGCTACTATTTATTCGTCATCTGCTATTTTTAGGAGTATACTGAAAGGAAGAAAGGCAGTGTTATGGAAAGGGGGATTTTGTTGGCAGGAACAAAATGGCTTCGTAAAAGTCTTGTCGTTTTAATTTCTATATTAACATTTGGTCTTGTGACTCCATCGAATTTAACATGGCTAGCAGAAGCGAATACGATTAAAGATGGAGCACTTGAAGAGAAGGAAATACCGTATATACCGATTGCTGATATAGAAGAAGATAGCTTCAATAGAGAGCAGCGTATCGCTGAATTGATAGAGAAGGCAGAAACAAATGCTTATCAAAAATTTGGAGAAAAGATTCAGCCCAAAATTAACGATGAATTTCAAACGGTGATTTTACCGAAAATAGAAGAAGCAATTGTTGAAATCGCTAATCAGTTCCCTGATGAACAATTGCAGCAATTAACGATTAGTAAAAATCCGAGCGGTGGCAGAAGCGAAAAGATTTTTCATATTTTGAATACAGAAAGTGGGGAAGATCTTATTCGTTTTCATGTTCGCCAAGATCGTATCCCATTAGAGGGGTATTGGTTTAATTTTCATTATCATACATATCATGATTCATTTATGACGCACTACGAATTAGGGTCTATTTATTGGGATACGAATACACCGCCTAAATGGGGAAGTGCCAAGGTAGTGTCTTAATTATTTTAGTGTATATAAATGTAAAAAGTGATATACTAGTATAGAATAATTTGAGAAATGGTTATGTTAATGGAGAGTGTCGATGTATAAGATTGTGCGTGTGAAACTGTCGTTTTACACGCCTTTCAGCTTTTTTTAAAAGTTCTTCACGAGTCGGCAATCAACAATGTCAGTAATATAGCCTAACGAATAAATACTTGCTTAATCTAACTATTCATCAGTGAACGAATATAATATTCTCTGGTGAAGGTTTCTTTTTGTTTAGAGTAAAAGGAGCGTTTAACATGTCGGAATTGTTTCATAACATCATGAGCACTTATGCTTTATTCTTCGATGGGCAAATGTGGGTTGAGGTTTTAACAGATCCTGTTAGCTGGGGATTAATTGGTACACTTGTGTTAATGGAAGGGTTGTTGTCTGCGGATAATGCGTTAGTATTAGCTGTGATGGTGCGTCATTTGCCTGAAAAACAAAGAAGAAAAGCTTTGTTCTATGGACTTCTTGGTGCGTATCTATTCCGTTTCATTGCGATTGGCATCGGTGTATTCTTAATTAAATTGTGGTGGGTGAAAGTACTAGGAGCGGCTTACTTAGCTTGGTTATCGTATAAATATTTCCGTGATAAAAGAAGAGAAACAGGTGAAGAGGAAGAGCAAGGTTTAAATCAAAATGGCATCCTTATTCGCCTATTTGGTCCATTATGGGGAACAGTTGTGGCAGTTGAATTGATGGATATTGCTTTTTCAGTGGACAGTGTCATCGCGGCTTTTGGTGTAAGTGATAAAGTGTGGGTGCTGTTAATTGGGGGCATGCTTGGTGTATTGATGATGCGAGGTGTGGCAAGTGTGTTCTTAAAGCTCATTGATCGTATTCCCGAGCTTGAATCTGCTGCTTATGTATTGATTGCTTTCATTGCTGTTAAAATGCTTTTAACGGTATTTAATATTCACATTTCTCATACGTTGTTCTTTGTGATTATTTTCCTTATTTTTGCTGGAACAATTCTTATTCATTTTCGAAAAAACCAAAAATATACTCATTCGTAATGTAAAAAGCTGACAACTAGGTCAGCTTTTTTTGTCGAAATGATTGAGGCGTTTTAAAAGGAGAAAAAAAGTTATAAAAAAGAGGAAAAGAATAAAGAATAGTAGCCAAAGTGATGGAACAAGAGGAAATAATAAAATGCCTAGAAAAAGAGTGAACAAGCAAAGGTCGAATAATAAAAAAATTTGTAGAGAATAAACATTGAAAATTTCCTCAACCAGTTCCCGTTCTTCTTGTGTTATTGGTCGTCTGCCATAACGTCTCATAATGGATCACCTATATTTAATATATGTATCGACAGAAGAAATGTGCGTCATTCTATTGAAAGTGATTTCCAAAATTTAGTTTCATAAGCTATGATTCTCATTATGTTATAATAGAATAATAACTTGTTTTTTGTAATCTATTATACATAGTGGGGAAGGAGTATAGTCTATGCGATTTAAATATTGGATTATGCTAATCATGGTATGTATCGGATTGTTTTCTTTTTATACATTATCTCAGGCTAAAGAAGACGGGGTGAACTGGGATGAATTATCGGAAAAGCACCCTTTAAAGCAAGAAAAAATCTTCACAAATCATCAGAATTTACAGCAGTTATTTTTATTTCCAGAAGGTTCGTTTGATACAGGAGAGGCTCTCTCGATTGTTAAGTCGATTTATAGATTACCCTCCTCGATGTTAGATAAATTGGTAGATGAAGAAGTGAAAGTCAAATTGTTTAATGGCCGATTAACGGAGAATCCTAGTGCAGCCTATTTAAAAGGAGTTCAACCAAGAGGATATAAGAATGAAGAGACAACGTGGGATGATGTGCCAGGAATGGGCGGTTCACATACGGTGTTTGTCAAAATTGGAGCAAGTGATCAAGGAAATGGACATGGCTCCGTGAATTTAGAGCTTCATGAGTTAGCGCATTCCATTGATAAAATTGTTTATAGCGGTATTCGAGATGATATTGAATTTTTAGGTATTTGGAAAAAAGAAGTAGGGACACTATTTCCGAATCAAACGTATTTCAATGATTATCCAGAGGAATACTTTGCTGAAGCGTTTGCTATGTATTATGTAAATTCGGAGCAACGTCATCGTTTGGAAGGATTAGCTCCACAAACTTATATGTATATTAAGCAATTAGATTAGTTTTTTCTTGAACAGCTTGTCAAAAGAATCTTATAATCGTGATGATTAGAAAGACAGATAAATACGAATAAAGCTTTAAATGAACAAGTATCTACTTTAAAAGAGAAAATAAAAAACTACCGTAGATTCTACAAAAGTTAAACTTTTCGGATATAATGTATAAGGTGAAAACATACTGAGGTGAAGTAAATTGACGAATGAGTTAGAAAAAACATACTTGGATTTTTTACAGTATATTTTAGATAACGGTGTGAAAAAAGAAGACCGTACAGGAACAGGAACAATTAGTGTATTTGGTTATCAAATGCGCTTTGACTTATCGAAAGGATTCCCTTTATTTACAACGAAGCGTACCCCATTCCGTTTAATTGCAAGTGAGTTATTATGGTTTATTAAAGGGGATACAAATATCCGCTATTTACTTCAAAATAATAATCATATTTGGGACGAGTGGGCATTTAAAAAATGGGTTGAATCAGACGAATATACAGGCCCAGATATGACAGACTTCGGCAATCGTTGTTTAGTGGATGAAGAATTTAATAAAGTATACCAAGCGGAAATGAACGCTTTTTGTGAACGTGTACTTGAAGATGATGCTTTTGCTGAAAAATATGGTGATCTTGGTAACGTGTACGGTAAGCAATGGCGTCGCTGGACAGACTCTGAAGGAAATGAAATTGATCAGTTACAAGATGTCATTAACCAAATTAAAAATAATCCCGATTCCCGTCGTATTATCGTAAATGCATGGAATCCAGAAGATGTCGTAAATGCAGGTGCAAAGGGAAGTAAAGCTGCTTTACCTCCATGTCACGCAATGTTTCAATTCTATGTAGCGAATGGAAAACTCTCTTGCCAGTTGTATCAGCGTAGCGGAGATTCTTTCCTAGGAATAAATTTTAATATACCGTCTTATGCTTTACTTACTCATTTGATTGCACATGAATGTGATCTAGAAGTAGGAGATTTTGTACACACAATTGGTGATGCACATATTTACTTAAATCATATTGAACAAGTCAAAGAACAACTATCACGTGAATTGCGTGATTTACCAACATTAAAAATCAATTCAGAAAAGAAATCGATTTTTGATATTGAATTAGAAGATTTAACGATTGAAGGATATAATCCACATCCTTCTATTAAGGCACCAATTGCAGTCTAATATAAATGGAACCTACATTATATTAAAGGAGAAGTAAGCGTATGATTTCATTAATTGTTGCGATGGATCAAAATCGGGTCATCGGAAAGGACAATCAATTGCCATGGTATTTGCCGGCTGATCTTCAATATTTTAAAAAAGTGACAATGGGAAAGCCGATTATTATGGGGCGTAAAACGTTTGAATCAATCGGCAGGGTGCTGCCTGGTCGTGAAAATATTATTGTTACACGTAATCAATCTTATACGAATTCGGATTGTACCATATTGCATACTATCGATGAGATTAAGCAATATGCTGATCAAAGTGAGCAAGAGGTTTTTGTTATTGGTGGAGCGGAGATTTTTAAAGAGATTTTACCTGTTACCGACCGAATATATATTACCGAAATTGAGGCGAGCTTTGAAGGGGATACGTATTTTCCGAGTTTAGATGAAAATGAGTGGACTACACGTTCCTCTACACCAGGAATCGTTGACGAGAAAAATGTATACGCTCATCGCTTTGTTGTACTAGAAAGAAAATAAAACTGGAATAAAACTGGTGATTGTCGCTCGATCATCAGTTTTATTAAATTACATTATAGAATGCTGTTGACTGTTTGTCATCTCATGTTAGATAGAGGTTTAATCTAATTGTTAAATAAAGAATTTTTCGAAAAGTCAGTTACATCCTTTGATGAAAGTGTTATAATTATTAGATTAAATATTGGATTATTAAAAGGGAAAGGATATGAGGAATTGTTATGAGTCAGACAGCATCTATGAAAAGGGGAATTCAATTGGAAGATATTCTAATTGCTTATCGAGATTTGAAAGAAATCGTTGCTCACACTCCTTTACAAAAAAATGCACGGTTATCTGAGAAATATAATTGTAATGTGTATTTAAAAAGAGAAGATCTACAGCATGTACGTTCCTTCAAATTACGCGGGGCTTACTATAAGATGAGTACATTAACAGAGGAAGAAACGCAAAATGGAGTCGTATGTGCGAGTGCTGGGAATCACGCACAAGGTGTAGCGTTTGCATGTAACCATTTAGGCATCAATGGAAAAATCTTTATGCCTGCTACTACTCCAAGACAAAAGGTCGATCAAGTTCAATTATTTGGGAGAGATAACATTGAAATTGTGTTAGTTGGAGATACGTTTGATGACTCGTTTGCTAATGCGATGATTTGTGCGAAGGATGAGGGGCGGACTTTTATCCACCCATTTGATGATGAACTGGTGATTGCAGGACAAGGGACAGCGGCCGTGGAAATTCTTAATGACTGTGATGAGAAAATTGATTATGTGTTTGCTGCAATTGGCGGCGGCGGATTAATGGCTGGTTTATCCACTTATTTCAAATCCGTTTCTCCAGAGACGAAATGTATTGGAGTTGAGCCATTAGGAGCCGCTTCGATGAAATATTCCTTTGAAAAGGGAGAGGTTACAGAGCTCGAGACGATTGATACGTTTGTTGATGGAGCCGCTGTGAAATGTGTTGGGCAAAAGACGTATGAAATTTGTCATGAGAATTTAGAAGACATTATTCCTGTACCAGAAGGGAAAATTTGTACGACCATTCTTGATTTATATAACGAGCATGCGATTGTTGCTGAGCCGGCCGGAGCAATTTCTGTAGCAGCGCTCGATTTATATAAAGATCAAATTAAAGGAAAAACAGTCGTTTGTATGATTAGCGGTGGAAATAATGATATCGGCAGAATGCAGGAAATTAAAGAGAAATCACTGTTATATGAAGGATTGTTATATTACTTCATCGTTAACTTCCCACAACGTGCTGGAGCTTTAAGAGAGTTTCTAGATGAAGTATTAGGACCAAATGATGATATTAGCCGTTTTGAATATACGAAGAAGAATAATAAAGAAAGCGGCCCGGCATTAGTTGGTATCGAATTAAAATATAAAAACGACTATGCTGGATTGATTGATCGTATGAATAAAAAAGGATTTACATTTGTGGAAGTGAATAAAGATAGTAATTTGTTCCACCTTTTAATTTAGGCGCTATTCACTATTATTTATTAAGCAGTTTTTGGCTGATTTAATTAAAGGAATCTATCCTAACAATGCACCCAAAATCAGCTAAAAATAGACAAAGCTTATCTTAAATAGTTACCATTTTTAAGTGGAAATAGAGATTGCTTTTCTTTAAAACTAAAAAGTATTATAATGGCTATAAGTTGATGTCAACATTAAAGGGGATGTATCCATGCCGAATATTGGAGTACCTGGTTTAATCTTAATCATACTGTTAGCGTTAATAGTTTTTGGTCCTAAGAAGCTTCCTGAAATTGGGCGTGCGTTTGGACAAACGTTACGGGAATTTAAAAAATCAACGCGCGAATTAACGAGTGACGACTTCGAAGATCACGAGAAGAAAACGACTAAATAAACAGATGGATGAAGGCGTAAGATAGAGTTGTCTTGCGCCTTTTTGTTGACGAAACATTATTGGATTTTTCAAAAAAAGGCGTGATGGATGTTGGAAGATAAAGAACTCAATGTCATTGAACATCTTGATGAGTTGCGAAAACGATTAATTATTGTTGTCGTTAGTTTTTTTCTTTTTTTTATTATTGGCTTTATATTTGTTGAAGATGTTTATAAGTGGTTTGTGAAGGGGTTAGATGTTACCTTAATGGTGTTAGGACCGAGTGAGATTATTTGGATTTACTTCATGCTCGCATCAGTGATTGCTGTAGCAGCGACGATTCCAATTCTAGCATTGCAAATATGGCTCTTTGTTAAACCAGCTTTACGACCGCATGAAATAAAGGCAACATTAGCTTACATACCAGCTTTATTTATATTGTTTGTAGCGGGGCTTGCCTTCGGATACTTTATTATTTTTCCGATGATTTATCAGTTCTTACTTGATTTAGGTGGAGACATGTTTTTAACGAACTTCACGGCTGAGAAGTATTTTAAGTTTGTTTTTCATATGACCATTCCTTTTGCTGTATTATTCGAGCTCCCTGTTGTCATTATGTTTTTAACCTCTATCGGAATTTTAAATCCTTATGTGCTTCATAAAATTAGAAAATATGCTTATTTTGTTCTTGTGGTCATTGCTGTTTGTATAACGCCTCCAGATTTTATGTCAGACTTCGTTGTGATTGTACCGTTGTTACTTCTATATGAAATTAGTATATCGCTATCTAAAATTGTCTTTAAGCGGCGTCAAAAAAGGGAAGCAGCGGCTGAAGCAGAATATAGTCAGGGAGAAGATGTGCAATAAAGGGAAATGTCTATCAATTGATTGTCCCCCTAGATTCATAAGCGAGGAGACTGCTCTAATCAATCTTCCAACATTCTTAGTATCTTAGGGTGCATGGAGTTGGAAGTGCTAAATTGATTTCTTCTACATTTAGA
>NZ_JBALMU010000087.1:0-23207 GCF_036962285.1 Bacillus sp. JJ634 | reverse complement strand
ACCCTTATTGCTGTATCAAGATTATATTTTTAATTTCATACACTAATACATAGTAGTCCTGAAGCGACGAAGACTAAATCATAAATTAACGTCATAACATAACGTTAATGATTCGGATAATTCTCTTTTAAAAATTTAACAGACTGATGAATTAACGCTTTTAACGCATCCACATCAATATCTGCCACTTTATTAATGTATACACACGCTTTTCCTGTCGTATGTTTGCCAAAATCCTTTAACAATTCCTCTCGTGTCGTATCACCCGTCGCAAAATACAAACTGATTTTTGCTTTTCGAGGTGAAAAGCCAACTAGCGGTGCATCTCCTTCATGACCAGATTTATATTTATAATGATAAGAACCAAACCCGATAATACTTGGTCCCCACATTTTCGCTTGGAAACCTGTCGTTTCTGTAAAAATATCTAACAATCTATAGGCGTCTTCACGCTTTTTAGGACTTTCAACCGTTTCAATGAACTCTATAACACTGTTATCATTTTCCTTTGTTTTTAGTTCATACATAACTTAGAATCTCCCCCTTTTCTTAAGAATTTGCTACCATCTCCAATGTCCTTGATGACTTATTATCGTTATTTTTGATGTAGTGCTTGATTAAACTTTTTTAACAGTCGGCCAAATGCTTCGCATTCTTCATCTGACCATTCCTTCACTAAATCCCCAATCCTCTCCATTCTCATTTGTTTGTATGTTAATAATTCTGTTTTTCCTAATTCAGTAATTTGGTAAAAGTATGCCCGTCCATCTAGGGGGTCAGGAATTTTATTCACATACCCTTTATGCTCTAATGTAGCAGCTTGTCTGCTTACTGTAGACATATCTAATTGTAATTCAGTCGCCAATACTTTTACGCCAATAGAACCTTGAACGAATAACTTAAGCAATAGAAGATATGTAGCTCGGTCTAGATTCGTTTGAGCTTTATTCGGTGTAACAGATGTAAGACGCCGACCGAGTATTGCCATTTCTAGTTCGATTGTTTCCAGTAAATCTTCCTTCATCATCTTTCCACCCCATCAAATATTCTCTATAAATTATGATAACTCACTACAAACGTTTGTCAATTCACGACTAATCACGACAGAAAATTGTATTGACATATCAAATACTTGCATCATACAATTAAAATAGTTGCATGATACAACTTCAGGAATATTGTTACATTTCATTACTGTGCATATTCGGATTTATTAGTGAAAAAAACTATGAGGAGTTTTGCCTTATAGATAGTTGAAAACAGTTAGGAGAGGAGAAAGGTATGTCAGCTACATCAAAAGTAAAAACAAAAGTAGCAATACCATCCATACAATCTGAATTGTCAAAAGAGCAAGGTGGTCTTTTTCATCAGCCGATAGCTGTATGGGCGATTTTTTTCGCTAGTATTACAGCCTTTATGGGAATGGGGCTTGTGAACCCTGTTTTACCAACCATTGCTGAAAAATTGCATGCTACGCCTAGTGAAGTAACTTTACTTTACACGAGTTATAATGCTGTCATGGCATTTGCAATGCTTATTACTGGTACGCTTTCTTCAAGGCTTGGACATAAATGGACGCTGCTTCTAGGAATTATCATCATTGCGATTGTTTCAGGACTTGGTGGCGGAATCGCCAACAATATCTGGACATTGGTTGGATTGCGGGCTGGTTGGGGCCTTGGTAATGCCTTATTTGTTGCAACTGCTCTAGCCGCAATCGTTTCGCTTTCTAATAGTGGAACGTCCAAAGCAATTATTCTATATGAAATGGCGGTTGGACTTGGCATTTCAGTTGGACCACTACTCGGCGGAACATTAGGTTCTCTATCATGGAGAGCACCATTTCTTGGTGTCGCAACATTGATGGTCCTTGCCTTTATTATTCTCTCTAAATTAATGCCGACATCGAACACAAAAACAGTTACTAAAACCAAAACTTCCTTATTAGATCCGTTCCGTGCGATGAAGCATCGTTCACTGTTCACATTAGGGATCGTTGCTGCCTTGTACAATATCGGATTCTTCACTATTATGGCGTATGCGCCATTCATCATGGGGCTAGATCCAAAAGGATTAGGCTATGTATTTTTAGGTTGGGGAATCTTACTTGCCATTACTTCTGTTTTTATGGCGCCAAAACTTCAACAACGCTTCGGAGCCATTAAATCGATGGTCATGATGTTACTTTTATTTGCTCTTACCTTGCTCATAATGGGGATTTGGACAGCACACTCCGTTGTCGTAATCGCTGCTGTTATTATTGCAGGTGCGCTATTAGGAAATAATAATACATTGATTACAACCGCTGTGATGGATGCAGCACCTGTTGAACGCTCTACAGCATCTGCTGCATATAGCTTCCTACGTTTCATCGGAGCTGCAATCTCACCTTTTATGGCAGCTAAACTTGCCGAGATTTACAACTCACATGTTCCATTTCTTGTAGGTGCAGGATTTGTTGTCCTTTCTGTATTATTTATCTTGTTCAATTATAAGCATATCAAACATATTGATCAGGCTAAATCGGCTCATTAATTAGAAACAAGGCTGTCTCAGTGTGAGACAGCCTTGTTCATTAACTATGAAACATATGTTCATTTCGCTTCTTCGGTTTCAGGCTTAATAGCGATAAACGTAGCAATAGCTGCAATCACACTTAAACCGCCTAATATATAAAAAAGAGAGTTTTCAGCATGTTTCATCATAATCGCCATAATAGGTGGTCCAGCAGCTACCCCAATAAAACGCATCGAGCTATAAATAGAAGAAACCGTCCCACGTTCTTGCTTTTCAATTCCTGATGTAATAAATGCATCGAGGCATGGCAGCCCTACTCCAATTCCAATACCGCTTAATAAAAATAAAGTAATCATAAACCACATAGCTTTAGAAAAGCTTAGCGTTACAATCGATGCAACTAATAAAACAATTCCTCCAAAGGTAAGCCATTTCATAAGAACTTTATTTTCTTTAATTAATTTCCCTGTAATATAAGAAGCAATGCATAGCCCTCCCAATGGAATAGCTAATAACAACCCTTTTTTTACGTCTTTCACATCGTATACTTTTTCCAATGTATCGGACAAATAAAATAAAACAGCGAATAGCACAAACATTAAAATAATTCCAATAATAAATACAGCATAAAGCCATTTCCCATTGTTTTTGAACGTATCCTTTATATTGTGTATAAATTGTTTAAAGGGAAGCGGTTTCTCTCTATTATTAGGGGTCTTAACTAAGAAAACCATAAGTAAAATTGATATTAAACAAAAAATTGGGATAGAAAAGAATGGGATAAACCAAAAGAATCCTGCCAAAAAAGCTCCCAAAATAGGGCTCAGTACTTTCCCAAGTGTATTGGATGTTTCGATTAATCCTAACGAGCTGCTCACTTCTTCGTCCGTCTTAAACATATCACCGACAAGCGGTAGGACAATTGGAAAAGCCCCAGCAGCTCCAATTCCTTGTAAAGCCCGTCCAATTAAAATGATCCAATATGGATTATCCATTTTCCATCCTGCCCATGCAGAAATCAGTCCCCCGATTGCCGCAATTGCTAGACTTGGAATAATGACTTTCTTCCTGCCTATGTGATCGGATAAGAACCCTGCAATAGGAATAAAAATGATAGCTAAAATCGAGTAGACAGTAATAATCATACTAGATTGAAACGGCGATATCCCTATATTCTTTTCCATAGCCGGAAGAACTGGAATAAGCATTGAATTTCCTAATGTCATCACAAGCGGAATCGATGAAATAGATAGTACAGCCCACTTTTGATTATTAGGCTTGTTTTTGGATGTACTCTTGGATTTCTTGTTAGCCTTTACAGATTGAATATTTTCTACATGTTCCATCGGTGACACGCCTTTTTTTATTATTTTCTGAAACAGTTACAGCTGTTTCAGAAATTGCACTAACTACTGTTAATATGGACTGCCAGATAGCATATTATCCTTGACAAAAAATGATAGTCTCATTAAACATTCATTCACTCACTTCACTCTCCCCTTACTTTGATAAATTATCCCACTGTAACACTTGGATATTTTTAGGACGAGGATTCATAGCTCTATCTCTTTATACATAGAATGTACAAGTTATTATTTAATATCGAGTGGAGTGATTATGTTTGAGCTTGAGCATTTTATTAAGCTATATTTTGTTAGGATTTACGTTAGCAGCCCCCATCGGCCCTGTTAATTCAGCCCGTTTAGATAAAGGAATTAAAAACGGGTTTTGGCATGCATGGATGGTTGGAGTTGGCTCCATGATAGCAGATGGGGTATTTATGCTAATGGTTTATTTAGGAATGGTCCATTTTTTGGAAGTGTTTATCGTCCAAGTATTCCTTTGGTTATTTGGAGCCTTTATACTTACTTATTCAGGAGTGGAAAGTATATTTAGTGCTAGTTCACTTGCTCTTGCTGATAGCCGTGGAAGAGATTCATTATTTAAATGTTTTCTTACAGGCTTCATTATGTCTATTACAAGTCCCTTATCGATTCTTTTCTGGTTAGGAATCTACGGTTCTGTTTTAGCAAAAACGGCTCAAGTAAACGGAACAGAATCCCTGCTCGTTTATAGCAGTATGATCTTTCTTGGGTTAATGTTGTGGGACCTTGTCGTTGCTGGGCTAACAACCGGATTCCGAAAATTTTTAAGTCTTAACAGCTTAAGAGGTATATCCATCCTATCCGGATTAACGCTCATTGGATTTGGTTTATATTTTGGCTATCAAGGAATTACAGCTCTTCTTTAGATCATGATGCTGAGCTCTCTTCCAATCAGAATAAGGACTTTACTCCTAAAAGTAATGCCCCGTGTTCGTTTATTGTAAATGGTTCGCTTACTCTTTTTTCTTATCCTTATCGTTGTTATCTTTTTTCTTCTCACTCATTCGTCGATAGAACTGTGTATGCATGCTCCCTTGTACAATGTTTTCCAGAAAAAAATCTCCAATCAGTTTCAAGTACTCTTCATCATCAAACATTTTTTTATTTTGTAATTCCATCTCTGCTAGTCCTTCATATGTTGAAAAAAGCACATATGTATAATCTTTTCCTGTAATAGGTGTTAATATTTCCACCTTATGATTATAATTTCCATTCCGATACTTAGCCATTTCCTGTAAGTTTTCAATTCCCTCTTTAAAGTTTTCCTGCTTCAACTCAAATGTTTGGTAAACAAACACAGACATGTACCTTACCTCCGAAAATTAATTAATTGTATGTTTAGTATTTTCCTCTCCTCTCTGATTTATGCTTAATGATAAGATGACCCTCCGCTATTGTTAGCTCCATGCATAATAAAACTCCGCTATACTAAGCGGAGTTTTATTATGCTTTGTATCATGCCCTTTTCATGACCCATTCTTTAGATTTTTTAGTACCATCGGCATTTTCTTATCTTCCTTACTCTTACTTTTTCTTTGCTTATTACCATTTGGATAAGGTGATTGAAACCTCGCTTCATCCATTCCATCTATAATATTCGTCAAATGATGTCCCCTCTTTTCCATGTTAAATCTAAATCGTCACACTACCGACCTAGTCAGATAAATAACAGCTCATACACTTCGTTTAATTGATGAGCTCTTTCAGTGTCCTGTTCCTGATTTGCGTATTTAATTGCATCAACCAATACACGATTAAGATAATTGTTTTCTACTTGCGTTAAGTCCTCAACAAACTGCCCTTCTGTTACGTAATTACGATTTGAAACTTTATCAAAAAGCCTCTTTCCCATTGCATCATTTTCCGTATAACCAGCTAATATTTCTCGTAAATAACCTAATGATTGATCCATTCTCCACACTCCTTATTAAATATAGGAAATGCCTTAGACACTGTTGATTTTGCTTACTAAAGGTGTGTAACAGCGTCTACATATAAAATTATTTTCTACAGAAAAGCCCACTTAATACATGCTGCCGATTCTCGTTGAATCGTAAAGGCCCTAAAAGTAAATTTATGTTATCTAAAAAAGTGGTACAAACCTCTTTATCTGAATACATTGGTACAAGCAGGAAGGTACTAAACGGTGAGGTGAAAATGGATTGGGTATTTTTTTTAGTTATATTTTGTTAGGCTTGTCATTAGCTGCACCAATTGGTCCTATTAATGCCGCTCAATTAGACAAAGGCATTCAGAAAGGATTTTGGCACGCTTGGATATTAGGTTTGGGGGCTATATTAGCTGATGCGATTTATATGGCTCTCGTTTATTTGGGAGTCGTTCACTTTTTGGAAATGGATTTCATGAAAACGTTTTTGTGGCTTTTTGGATTTTTTGTCCTCACTTATACAGGAATTGAAACTGTACTTAATGCAGGAAAATTGGCTATAGACAAGCGAGAGGCAAACGACTCCCATTTTTCCTCTTTTTTATCAGGGTTCCTGATGTCGATTTCTAATCCTTTGACGATTTTGTTTTGGCTTGGCATTTACGGATCCGTTTTAGCTAATGCCGCCGATAAATATGATATTCAGCATTTAATTCTATACAGCTCTGCTATCTTCCTTGGTATTTTATGCTGGGATATTACGATGGCTCTCGTCTCAAGCAGCTTTCGAAGGTTTTTAACACCGTCTATCTTAGTCCTGATCTCTGCATTATCTGGACTATCGCTCATCTGTTTTGGCATGTATTTCGCTATCCAAGCGGCTAAGATTTTATTTTAAAAAATACATACGTATATAATAGGAAGTTTCTGATTTCAGGCGTGTAAAACTAAATATGCACACGCCTCTTTTTTATGTAATTCGTACGCATACAACATCCCATGAAAAACACGAATAATCCCTCTCCTAAATACGCACAATATGTATTGAAAGGAGACGATAAAATGAAACATGTAAGAGCCCTAGCGATAAAATTTATTTCTAGTCTAGTTCTTTTATATATGATACTTGGAGTAGCATTCGACATGTCTTTTGGGAATGTATTTCTAATCAGTTTAGTTTTAGGAGTTGTTTCTTATTTAATTGGCGACTTATTTATTTTGCCTAAAACAAATAATACAATTGCAACAATTGCTGATTTCGGACTAGCCTTTTTATTAATTTGGTTGATAGGCGACAGCATAACCTATGGAGATGATATAGTAACGGCTGCTTTCGCTTCAGCAGTAGGTGTAGCTCTATTTGAGTACTTCTTCCATAAATATATGGACAATCAGATCCTCATAAAAGAGGACGACAACCGAATTTCTACTTTACGATATCAAACAGAGGCTTCGGAAGAACTTACCCCAAGAATTCCAACTCGTAAATACGAAGATGAAGATGAGCTATAAAACAGGGTACGACACTTGATCGATCATACTTTTTCAAGTGTCTCCTCTTTTTTTATTAGCTTTTTTAAACAATAGCCTTGATTAAATGGTTTTTGGCTCATTTTAACCTTCGTCCCATGAAGCGAGCTAAAAATCAACGATGTTCTATAACAGCAGCCCATTTATTTCGTTTAACTAAACTAATCTAAACTGGGAGGAATAAGCCCATTGCTTCCTCTAAGAACTGTTGGTAGCGTATCATGCATATTATGGAGGTGCAGGTTTTAGTTTGGGCTTGTTCGCACAAGGAGCTGGATTCTCTACATAATTGAAGACTCCCATTCCATCCATACTAGGTCCCTGAGCCCAACGCCCGGTTGCGCTTTCATTTCCTCTAGAAAAATTGAAGAGGGTATACGAAATCCCTTGTTTTTCCAACTCCTTAGGAAACGTACTTGGCACAACCACATTCTCTTTAGCTTTGAGTTCTTTAATAGCCGCAATCCATCAGCAAGTCTTTATATTTTCCGTTCCCCCGAACACTCCACCCTTTAAAAAAATACTGCAGCGCAACGGATATTCCCCCAAATTGACCTCCTAATACTTCCTGTAGTTGCCTCGCAAATAATGGATCTGGTCTTTCAGGTTTGCATGATATTATAATTCCTTAATGTGGAAAAACGAAATGAATCACCTCACATTAATAGATATCCTCCATCGCTTTCAACTTAGTGTATTACAGGCAATATAGATAGGTGTATGTCCTTTCATTAATCCATACGGTTCATAAAAGAATGAAAAATCACGCCTTCTTTATATAAATTGATAAGCACAACTGGGAATTTTATTCATAAAGTAATTTAGTTCATTACCTTAGTGTATTACATAACTAAGGTGAAAACGTAAGGATACAGGAAATCTATAACTGAGAGGATGACAAAAATGAATCAAGCCTTGGTTATCCCCAATGGATATAAATCTAAACTTAATTTAATGCATACAGAAATTGCAATAAATGAATTAAAAAATTATTTTGAAGATCATTTTGCAAGAGCACTCAACGTAATAAAAGTATCAGCCCCTTTACTAGTAAATGAAGGCACGGGAATAAATGATAACTTAAATGGTATAGAACGAACCGTCTCCTTTCAGGCCTCAGATATTAATAATTCACAAATTGAAGTCGTTCAATCTTTAGCAAAGTGGAAAAGGATAGCTCTTGCTAGATATGGATTTGCCTCTGGTGAAGGACTTTATACAAATATGAATGCAATTAGAAGAGACGAGGTATTAGACAATCTCCACTCCCTATATGTCGATCAATGGGACTGGGAGAAAGTCATTTTAAAGGAAGAGCGCAACCTCCATACACTAAAAACAGAAGTTAAACAAATCTATAAAGCAATGAAAGCAACGGAAAGCTATATGCACGAATTCCACCCCGCTCTCCAGCCAATCTTACCCGATGACATTTATTTTATTACCACTCAAGAACTTGAGGACTTGTACCCTTCACTCACTCCAAAGCAAAGAGAAGATGCAATCACTAAAGAGCATAAAGCTGTTTTTGTTATGCAAATTGGCGGCGCCTTGCGCTCTGGAGAAAAACACGATGGACGTTCCCCGGATTACGACGACTGGGCATTAAATGGGGATATCTTATTCTGGAATCCACTATTAGAGAGAGCTTTTGAAGTGTCCTCCATGGGCATTCGAGTAGATAAAAAAACCCTATTAAAACAATTAAAATTGGCTAATAATGAGGAACGAAGAGTCCTAGCCTATCATCAAGCTATCTTAAGTGAAAACTTGCCTTATACTATAGGCGGCGGCATCGGTCAGTCTAGATTATGCATGTTCTTTCTAAAGAAAGCCCATATTGGTGAAGTTCAAGCCTCCATATGGAATCATCAAATTCTAAAAGAGTGTGAAGAAAACAATATCATTCTTTTGTAGTATATATATCCTATAAAATATCCCTATTACTGTTCGATATGGGTATCTTATAGGAATATTTTATTGTAACATTGTGTAATTAGTTCTATTATAAGAATGATATCTATTTTCATTTTAAGACATCTATAAATGGAAATTATAGTAATGTTAGGAAAAAAGATGAAGAAAAGTATACAACTTAAAATGATTTTGATATTTTCTACCATTGTGCTGTTATCATGTTTGGTGACTGCTTATGTTTGTTATCATTCCTCTGTTCAGTTAGTGAAAGATTCTTTGAGTCAAGTAGCAGCAAATATCGCTAAGCAGGCCGTTAACATCATTGATATAGACAAGTACGAACAAGAAATTACATTGGATGCTGGCGAAAACGATTATTACATAGAATTACGTACAGAATTAAATGATTTAAGAGAAAAAACAGTTTAATAAAATTAATACATTTATACTGAACATACAAATGCAGATACAAGATATATCAACAAATATCCATACTCTTTCCAAACAAAGTGAAGAAATCAATTATTCGCTCGAAAATAGCGCTTCAATAATAGAAGAGTCCACCGCAGGAATTGAGCAAACTTCAGCTTCCATTCAGCAATCAGCTAGTGCAATGAATGAGATTGTAAGCAGTTCCGAATCTGTTGCAAAATTAGCAGAAAACTTAAATAGTTCGGTTGATCATTTTAAATTACATTAAGTCATTGAAAGACGGTACCTTTAATTATCTAAAAGATATCCTTAACTACCAATAGCGAACCTTTTGCTGTTCGCTATTGGTTGTTTACCAGATCCAAGTCCGATAAATCCAAGCTGTCAGCGTTAAAATAATGCTTAATGAAAGATGGGTCCAACCTAGTATGAGCGTAATTTTTCTTTCTTTTTTTAAACCTGCATTTTTATAGGCTTTTACATCTGTCAGTAAAAGCAAAATTCCTGTCACCAACAAAATGCTAATCAAATAGTTAATCGAACGGATATCGTCCATAAAACACTGCTTCCTTTCATGGCACGTCATTTATCTTTCATGCCGCTGTGACGAATATAAGTATCTACTTCTACATCATAGGAAAGATTCTCATAAATATTCCGCCAATCTTCTTCTGTTTTAACGTTTTGTTTCCAATATTCAGGAAACTTCCCTCGGAAATACTCGCCAAACCCAAAAATATCAGACTTTGCTTTTTGTGTTTTAGCAATTAAATCACTCAATGACTTTTGCCCAGTATTTGAAAATCCTCTTTCAAGAGCTCGAATATCTTCCTCTTTTTTTATCTTAACATTCGGGCTTTCCTTCTCCGAAATTTTACCTTCGTAGCGAACTTTCACCAAAATATGGGGCTTACCATTTTTTAAACTTGCTTTTATTTTTGTTTTTCGTTTGACTGCTTGGACTAACGCTATTTCTTTGTTACCGGGAATGTCAGTAAAAATGGGGTACCCTCCCTTTTCTGCACCTATTCCAGCCATAAATGAGCCAATCTCCTGCGGTCTTGTCTTTCCCACCATTTTACTTCCTTGAAAATACGCTAGACCATTAATTTGTATGGTTTTTTTTCCCTTAATTTGAAAATATGGAAGGTATCCATCCTGCCCTTTACTCGAGAAAGCGCTCCAAAATTTACCGATGAAACTTTCAGGAAATTTCCCTAAGTCAACTAAACTGTCAACCATTTCTGCCAAGTAAAGTGAGGGAACACGTTCTAGCTCTGGACTTACCTCCATATACTTTGAAGCTTTTTCTTTTGATACAACAATGGAAGCTGTTCTTCGAATTTCCGGATTGCGTCTCAAGTAATCATTAAAACGTTTCACTCCTTCTTTTGCCACTTCCTCGCTCAATACAATCAATCTTAAGTGTCCTAAAAATATTTCATCCGCTATTTCTTGTTGAAGATTGTATATGGCATCTTCAATTGTATGTCCAACAACAGACACGACCAATACCGGTTTTTTTTCTCCAGCACCTACTTGTGGTCCCAATGGAATCCGCCCAGGTATCGCTATTTGAACGGTAATTTCTATCATATCCTCTTCTGGTATCGATATATCTCCTTTCCTGTGACTTACTTCTGGTTCCCGTTCTTCTGCACCTGGACCAGCTTTATCTATGCCGATTGCTAATATGGTAGACCTCTGCTCAATTTCTCGACTATCCCAACAACCAGTAAGAAGGGGAACTAAGAAAATCAAAAGGAATATTCGCTTCGCTTTATACTTGTTTTGACTCACTATGTTTCCTCCTCTTACTTTTTAATACATCAAGAATAAATAAAAACAGTGGGTAAAGAATCGTAATACTAAGTCCGATTCTTCCTACGTATCGAATAATGCCATACATTTGAAAAATACCTTCTGGCAGCATAGCCAATATATAGACAAATGGAAGAATAAAGTAAGACAGCATCTTATGATCTTGTAAACGAAAAAACTGCTTAATCGAATAAATCGTCAAATAATAACTCGCAAATATAGTTGTAAATACAGCCGTAACCCATACAGATAAAAAAACAACATCTAAACGTTGTAAAATATTCCCTGGCAGAGAAGTTGTTCTCGCAAGTTCTAATGTGGGCCAAAAAAGTTGTTTAATTTCTTCCGTACCAAAGACTGCCACAGTTGCGATAACAAGCAGTAAATATAAGCCTCCAGATATAATGATTGCCCATATACTTGCCTTCATCGCTTTTTTCGGCTGCTTCATAGCTGGAATAATCAATGTCATAACGAATGAACCTTGAAACAAAGCAGCAACGGTTAATGCTCCAAAAAACATCTCATTAAAACCACTCCCAATGAGAGGACGCAAATAAAGAATATTAGCATTTTTTAAAGAAACGGCCACAACGATTAAAACCGGAGCCAATATTATAGGAAGGTAGAAATTGTGTATGTAGGCAAACACATTTATGTTATTTCGTGCACTAATTGCCGCTAATACAAGCATAACAATGACCGTTACATCTAGCGGTGTTTCGATCAATACACTCGTCGTGACAACCGTACCAAATTCACGTGCAGTGAGAGCTGTTAAAATAGTAAAAAAGACGATAACGAATATACTACAAACTTTCCCCAGCCATTTTCCAAGAATCTCTTCACTGTAAGTAATAATGGTTTTACTAGGATGACGAATACCCAGCTTTGTAATAATAAATAGTCCAATTGCTGCTATCCCAGTACCGAACATCGTAACAAGCGGAGCTCCTGTTTCCCCTGCCCTGACAGCAAACAGCGGCAAAGGTAAAACCCCAACCCCAATAATCGTGCTAATTAAGATTGTCGTTGCTTGAAGAGTTGTGATTTCTCTTGGGTCCTCCACTTGTATCTTCCTCCCGCTGGTCGTTTCCGACTTTATTATGCTCTAATGCTTTGTTCCTTTCCTCCCTTAATCTAGCAACATTTTCTTGATGGAGAAAAGTCGGTCTTTTCGGCATCCACCATAGTGGACTTCTAATTACAACATCTTTCATTCCTTGGTAGTTCTCAGGAGAAACCGGGGCCATATACGGAACTCCGAATGATTTTAACGAAAGCATATGGTTGAATATAAAAATAATTCCTATGACAACTCCGTACAAACCGAAGATTCCTGCTAATATGATAATGGGAAATCGGAGCATTCTGAGTGCAAAAGCAGCCACATAAGCCGGAGTTGCAAAAGAACCAATGGTTGTTAATGCAATCACCACAACTGTAATCGGACTTGCCAAGCCTGCATTCACAGCTGCTTCGCCAATGACAAGCACCCCAACAATCGATAAGGCGCCCCCTACTTGTTTCGGCAGTCGAACGGTTGCTTCGCGCAGTACTTCCATCGCTACTTCTATGACTAATACTTCAACCACAGCGGGAAAAGGAATACCAGCTCGGCCTCCTGCAACAGCAACGGCAAACTCTGTTGGCAGCAGTTCAGGATTAAAAGAAATGAACGAAACGTAAAGGGAGGGGAAAACAAGTGAAAATACGAGTGCCAGCATACGCGAAAGTCTCACAAAACTCCCCATTAAAAATCTAGTTGAATAGTCTTCTACCGTTTGATAAAACTGGCTGAAAACCACGGGGACCATTAAAGCAAACGGAGAACCGTCCACTAAAATAGCGACTCTTCCTTCTGCTAAGTTAGCAACTGCTTTGTCTGGTCTTTCTGTGCTGTGAACTTGCGGGAACGGAGAAAATGGATTATCTTCAATAAATTGTTCCAAGTAGCCCGCATCCATAATGACGTCAATATCAATTTCAGAAAGTCGTTTCTCCACTTCGTTGATGACCTTGTTGTCCGCAATTCCTTTTATATAACAGATAGCAACTTTTGATTTGGTAAGGCGTCCTATCTCCATTTTTTTCACGCAAAAGTCGGGGGTTGGAAGTCGATAACGCAATAAAGCAAGATTAGTTGCAATATTTTCAATAAATCCTTCACGCGGTCCCATGATTGCCTGCTCTGTTTCAGGTTGATTAACTGCCCGTTTTTCTAGTTTACGGGTTCCAATATGAATCCCTTCTGCTATGCCCTCAATTGCAATAACGGTTTCCCCGCGTAAAACAAAATCAACTAAACGATCAAGACAGTCATTGAGCTTAGCTTGACTGTGATAAAGCGTTTCGTTAATAATGACATCTTTTAAATCATTCAGGACAATTTTCCTTTGTAACAAGTGATTAGGTATATACATTAACGGTTTTAATATATCGTTATTAATTACAGTTTGATCCGTTAAGTCTGAAAAATAAAACATCACCGCGTGAAATTGACCAAATACCTCAAAATGCTTTATCACAAAATCATTGCTATCTCCAAATATCCCTTTCATAAAATGAACGGTTTCATCAAGAGAACTAGAAATTTTATTTTTAGAGTGTTCTTCTACTACTGAACTGGGAGTCTTTTTGGAGATGATTTGACCATTCTTTTTCTTTTGCTTAAAAAATAAAACCACGGTACCACCACCTTTTTTTACTTTGTCCATGTAAAAGTAAATTATTCCTTTATTCACGTATGATGAAGTTGGTAACCGCTCTTAATCTGATAAGTTACATTTTAACCCTGCAAATAATGAATAATTTCTCGTTTCAACAGCTCAGTATACACAGACCAGAACTTCAATCAGACACACGGTAGCGCAAGAGGGAGCATTAAGGATGTTTCATTCGTATCTATTTATATAAAATTACTAGTACTCCACCAATTAATTATTTCAAATAGTATACATATTCAGCTTCCTAATTTTCGGCATAGAAAAAGTCCTTTATCATGGATAAAGGACTATCCTATGGAGAAGATTACATAAAAAACTTTACAAACCAGCCCTTATTTAAGGGCTGCATTTTAGAAACCAGCGTTATATCTGGCTCCGGAAAATTGAAAAAAAGCCGTTCCTTAACAAACAAATTGTTGTCGTCTCCTAGATCTAATGATAAATAAAGCCCAACTGGATAAATCCACCTGTGATTAGGTATTGAACTTTTTGTCCCTAAACAGACTGACTAATTAAACGGAAAGCCGCGAAACTATTTATGCAACACTAACACTAATGAAGGAACATTTTTCTTTAAGCCTCTGTCATATTATACGGTTGATTGTAAAGAATAATTTAAAATGAAATTAAACTATTTTTGGAGGCAACTAATGATGACTGAACATCATGCTCGACTAACCTCGGCTGAAATCGCTTCTATTTGGACTGCATACATGAACGATAGTATGTCCAAATGTGTTTTAGGTTATTTTCTAAAAGATGTAGAGGATCAAGAAATCCGTTCTATTATCCAATTTGCTTATGACCTTTCATCTTCCCATATCGAAAAACTTACCCACTTGTATCAAGAAGAACAACTACCATTACCGACAGGATTTACAAGTGAGGATGTAAATATGGATGCCCCTCGTCTATATACTGATTCATTTATGATTGGATTTTATTGGTCATTTATCCAGATTAAGCTTAGTTACATACGGTGGCTTTGTTTCAATGAGTGCTAGAAAAGATATAAGAGCATATTTTCTGGAAGGCTCTACGGAAGCATCTAACTTATACGATATGGGTACAGATGTATCCCTTTCAAAAGGATTGTTTGTTAGACCACCCTATATTGCTTATCCGACTAAATCGGACTTTGTAGACAGCAAAAAATAAGAACCAAAATAGTTAAAATTGATTGGTTAGCCAATAGGAAGTGAAGGAATGTCAATGGAAGAACGAATTGAGAAAGTTCTTTGGAGTATTGCATTACCTGGATTTGGACAAATTTTAAACGGAAAGTTTTTCAAAGGACTACTTTTTATCATATTAGAAGTTTTAATTAACCTACAATCAAATTTGAACCAAGTGATTATTTATAGCTTTCAAGGTGATATTCAATCAGCTATTGAGCAAACTAATTATCAATGGTTGATGTTTTATCCATGTATTTATATGTTTGCCATATGGGATGCTTATCGGGATGCTGGAGGTGGGAAATCCCCTTATTCTTTTCTCCCACTTGTTTTTAGTGCTTATTTCATGACTATAGGATTAATCTATTCCTCGAGTTTAAAAATATTTGGGATTTTATTAGGTCATCTTTTTTTATCTATCTTATCTGTGATTCCTGGTATAGGTGTTGGCTTGTTTATAAAAATTATATTAGGAAATTTAAAAACGAAAAAATAACTGAAAAGTTAGGATTAATATACTGAAAACCCCATAATTTCACTCAGATATATTAAGTATGAATGGAAATATTCCTTAACCTTCTTCTTATCCACAACAAAAGAAATATAAGAATCTGATATAGTACCTTACTCTATTTTAGAGATACTCTTTTATGTACATAATTAAAAAGCCTAAATCCCTTGTACTACAAAGAATTTAGGCTTTTTAATATAGGTACTCCGTGAGAATCTTCACTCCAGCACGCTATTTAAGAAATCAAGTCTATCCTTCGCATTCCCTTTTGTGATAATATCTACGTCACTATCAAGGAAGTGATTGACCCGTTCCCCCTTTGTTACTTTTAATGCGGTTTGGACACTTATATACCCCATATCATAAGGGTTTTGCGCTACTGCACTAGGCAATGTTCCTTTTTCTACTAACTTAAGCATCTCAGGAATTCCGCTTGCTCCTATAACAGGCATTTGAATTCCCTTTTCCTGAAGTACCTTTAACACAGGAAGTGCAATATAATCCGTTGAGGCAATTACACCTTTAAGATCTGGATGCTCTCGTAAAATACTTTCTGTTGCCTCTCTAACTACTTTAGGATTATCATCTGGTAATCCTTTTTTTTCTGCCACAATTTCGATTTCCACAGCCTCTAAACTATCTTTAGCCCCTTTTATCCGTTCCCCTTCAACAATTGATTGTTCTCCGCCAAGAAGAGCCACCTTATCTCCAGGCTGCAGCTGTGAAGCCAGTAATATTCCGGCTTTTTCTCCTAAAGAAAAGTTATTCGTACCGATATAAGCCGTCTTATGTTCCCAATTATCATCCGCATATATGAATAATACAGGGATATCCTTTTTGACGAACTTTTCTAATTCCGAATTAATACTATCAGCTGAATAAACCGGAGAAACAATCAATACATCTGGATTTTCTTTAAGAACACTCTTTAACATCTCTCTCTGGGCTTCAACTGTCTCAGTTTCAGGTGCAACCACTTTACCGTTTATACCTAGGTCTTCAAATCCCTTTTCTGCCCCTGCCTTAATAAATTCCCAGTAATCAAGGTCTAAATTCTTTAAAACTACCACTACTTCCGGCTTTTCTTCTTCAAATTGTTTATATATAAAAACAATTGCAATCACAGAAATCACCAAAATCGGAAGAAGAAATCGTTTATGCCTATTAAACATGTAATCCCCCTTTCTTCTTCCTAAATGAAAATATGCTCCTGACATAAACATTTATCAATGATTTGTTTTAAATCGGATGGAAAACGTCGTCCCCGTATCTCCTGTTTCGATATCAATCTCTGCTTGATGTCGCTCGGCTACACTATAACAAATGGCTAAGCCTAACCCTGTTCCCTTCTCCTTCGTAGTGAAGAAAGGAGTCCCTATTTTTTCTAATATTTCCGGACTTATGCCCGCTCCTTGATCTTTTATTTCTAAAATGACTGCCTGTTCCTCTGCATACGTTTTTATCGTAAGTTTCCCTCCAGAAGACATAGCATCCAGCCCATTCAAAGCCATATTCAATATAAATTGACGAATTTCCTTTTCATCAATTGATATATTCGGACATTCACTTAAATCAAGATTTACTTGTTTACTAGCACGCATTGCTTCTGCTTGAATAAGTGGAAATAAGGCTTTAATAATCGTATTTAAATCTTTCATTTGTTTATCACTAACTTTATTTTTAGCTAAATTTAGAAATTCAGTAATAATAGAGTTAGCTCGATTTAATTCATCTAACATGAGATCAATGACCTCTTTTGATACCTCTCTGCCCCTTGCTACTTGTAAAAACCCGTAAACTGTAGTCATTGGATTTCGAATTTCGTGAGCAATTCCCGCTGCCATCTCTCCAATTAAATTCAAATGGTCTAATCGAGCCATCTCCCTCTCTAAAAGAACCCTTTCCGTAATATCTGTCAATACAAAAAGAATACAAGGCTCCGGCTCAATATGAATCGTTTCTGATGATAATAATCCGGCACGCATTTCTCCTCTTTTTGTCTTATATTGAATTTTCATGTTGCGAATAGGTTGCTCTAAATCGATGGAATGGCCACCCGCTTCTTCAATAAAATCTTGTAAATTAATTTTTTGATTTTGTAACTCCTCATAGCTATAACCAGTGAATGTTACCCAACTTGCATTTACATCCATATAGGTTCCATTTTCTTGTGAAATAATCGCCATTAAGTTAGGGCTAGACTCAAATATTTTCCGAAACCGTTCCTGTGAAACAAAAAGGTCGTCCGCAATCTTTTTTCTCTCCTCAATTTCTTGTTGCAGCTTTTCATTAGCTAATAGAAGCTCAATTGTACGTTTTTCTACAATATGTTCGAGATTAGCAAACTGTTGCTTTTTAACTTCCTCTATCTGTTTTCTTTCCGTAACATCACGGATAGCGCAAACGAATATGTGCCTGCCCTCTATTTCAGTCTCTCCAATTTGGATATCTACAGGAAAATCACTTTTATCCTTACGTAACGCAACTGATTCGATTACTTTTCCAACCCCTTGTTTAATGGAAGACAAGAAATCTGAGGACCTCTCTCCGTTCTTTCCTACCATTTGTAGAAAGAGCTTGGAAACATTCTGTTCTATTAATTCCTCAGGCTGATAGCCAAACATCCTTTTTACAGCAGGATTCACTGATAATATACGCTCTTGATCATCAAAGGTAACAATCGTATCAATTAGCGTTTCACCAATTACTTTCGTTAATGCTTCTGTTCGGCGCAAATCCAAAGTTGTCCGATTTAATCTTTGGTTAACTTCCTTTAGTTCGACTGAACGTTGCCATTCACTCTTACTAATCTCTTCTTCATATTTTTCGTGCATTTCAACAAATTTTTCTATTTTTGATTTTAATATTTCAGGCTGAAATGGCTTAAAAATATAATCAATAGCTCCAACGGAATAACCACGTTCAACATGTTCACGATCTTGACTAATCGCTGTAATAAAAATAATCGGAGTTTGTTTGGTTTTTGCTCTCGCGCGTATTAGCTTAGCTGTTTCAAATCCATTTAATCCAGGCATCTGTACATCTAGTAAAATCACTGCAAACTCTTGTTTTAGCAAACATTTCAACGCTTCTTTCCCTGATGTCGCACAAACTAAGTTATAATTCGGAGACGAGAGTACAGCTTCCAATGCTAGTAGATTTTCAGGATGATCGTCTACCATTAATATATTCACTTTTTTGGAAGCAGCATTATTTATATTTACGGTATAGTTTTTCTGTTGAGTCGATTTCTTCATAGCAGTTTCCATGACTTGTAAATCTAATCCCCTCTCTTTTGCCCAACCCGATAAAACCTGATAAACTTAGACTTTCATAAAAAAGCTGATGGACATCATTTTGTAAACTCTTATTAAAATAGATAAGAACATTTCGACAAATAATAATATCAAACTCATTAAATGAAGAATCTGTTACTAAGTTATGCTCTGCAAACATAATATTTTTTTGCAGAAAGGGGTGGAAAACAACTTGTTCACCTACGACCTTATAATATTCTGAAAAAGCTCTTATTCCGCCAGCTTCCATATAATTTTTTGTATATAGCTGCATATTCGCTAAAGAAAAAGTACCTTTCTTTGCTTGCTCTAAAGTTTTTGGATTAATATCGGTTGCCCAAATCTTAGCCTTTTCATAGATTCCTTCTTCATGTAACAGAATAGCCATTGAATAAACTTCCTCACCAGTCGAGCAGCCTACATGCCAAATTCGAATATCTGGATAATCTTTTACGAAAGGAACGATATTTTTTCGAAAGGACTGGAAAAATGCCGGATCACGAAACATCTCTGTAACATTTATTGAAAGGTCAGAAAATAATCTCTTCATTACCTCAGGATTACGAAGCAGCTTTTCCTGCAGTGCCGAAACACTTTTCAGATTTTCATTGTGAACGCGATGCAAAATTCTCCTTTGCAGGAAGGACTGTGCATAATTTCTAAAGTCATAGCCATAATAGCGGTAAATGGCTTCTAGAAGTAACTCGATTTCAATTCGCTCTATCTCTTGAACTTGTACTGGATCTTGTATGATTGTATTTTTCATTCTTAATTGACTATCCTTCCTTTCTATATAACCATACATGCATAAGCGAGAATAATTGATCTACATCAATCGGCTTACTAATATAATCCGTTGCTCCTGCAGCTAAGCATTCCTCGCGACTCTGTTTCATAGCCTTCGCCGTCAGCGCAATAATCGGTAGTGTTTGATACTTTGGTAGTTGTCTAATTCTGCGCATCGCCTCAAAACCATCCATTTCAGGCATCATAATGTCCATTAAAACAATATCGGTATCTGGATTATCTTGTAACATTTCAATCCCTTCACGGCCATTTTCAGCTACAATGATATCCATTTCATATTTTTCAAGTGCAATTGTTAATGCATAAACATTTCGTATATCATCATCCACAATGAGTACTTTTTTATGTTTGAGCGAAGATTTGCCCTCTTCGTTTATACGGCTGCCTTCCTCGTCCACTTCACTTTTTTCATTCAGTGAATAATCCTCATATTCAAGCCCTGCTGCAGCTTCCTCTATATAGGAGTTTTCCTCTAGTATCTCGCTTGATTGCAGGATTGGTAAATATAGTGTAAAGTTGCTTCCCTTTCCAACTTCACTTGTTAACTCGATAAAGCCGCCTAATACAGAAGCCATTTCACGACTTATGGATAACCCTAAACCTGTCCCGCCATACTTTCGACTTGTCGTTCCATCGGCCTGTTTAAAGGCATCAAATATTACTCTTTGTTTTTCTCTAGGTACCCCGATGCCCGTATCAATAACCGAGAAAGCCAGCATATACTCTGCTTGAGCACTCACAGGCATTTGTTTCTCAATATATTCCGTCCGTACCTTTCGAACTTGCAGCGATACACTGCCGCTTTCAGTAAATTTAAAAGCATTGGACAGCAGATTTTTTAATATTTGTTTTAGACATTGTTCATCTGTATATAAATAGTTTGCTACATTAGGTTCTAACTGAACGTTAAACTGAATATCTTTCTGACTAGCAATAGGTGAGAATTGCTTACTCAAATAATCTTGTATATCGTATAGATTGACTTCCTTGGAAATCACTTCTAATTTACCAGACTCTATTTTGGCTAAATCTAAAATATCATTTATTAAAAGGAGTAAATCATTACCCGAAGTATAGATGGTCCGAGTATATTCCTCTTGTTTCTTTGAAAGATTGCCCTCTTCGTTTTCAGAAAGAATCCGTGCCAAAATGAGCAAACTATTCAGTGGTGTTCTAAGCTCATGAGACATGTTAGCAAGAAACTCCGATTTATATTGTGAGCTAATCTCTAATTGTTGAGCTTTTTCTTCAAGAGCCTCCCTTACTTTTTCTAACTCTTTTTTCTTCTGCTCGGAGGCGGTATACTGCTCCTCAAGTTTTTCATTTGTTGTCCTTAATTCCTCTTGCTGTAATTGTAATTCTTCAGATTGGACTTGAAGTTCTTCTGTTAAAGCTTGTGATTCTTGCAACAATCGTTCTGCTCTCATATGATTTAACATACTATTGATGGCCATTCCTAACGTACTATTGATTTCTTCAAGAAGCTTAACTTGACTAGAGGTAAAGGCGTGGAAGGAGGCAATTTCGATTACCGCAAGCACCTCTCCTTCAAGTTGCACAGGTAAGATAATAATATTTCTTGGTGAACCTTCTCCTGTACCGGAACGTATGCTTATATAATCTTCTGGTACTTGTGTAAGCAGGATGGCCCGTTTTTCAAGCGCACATTGTCCAACAAGCCCTTCTCCAATATAAAAGCCTTCAGATGCCTTAAACTGATTTGAAAAAGCATACGCTGCTATCCTTTTAAGATACGGCTGAGCTCCATTTTCACTCTTCAAATAGAAAACACCGAAACTCGCATCTACTATAGGAACAAGCTTAGAAATGAATGACTCGCCAAGCATCTGTATATCTTTAGCTTCCGGGTACATCGTTGCTATTTCAGCAATTTTCGTTTTAAGCCAGCCATGTTCTTCAGCTTCCTCTAATAAGTGTTTTTCTAACTTACTATGTGCCTCAAGCTCCGAAACCATTGTGTTAAAAGCAGCTGCGATTGAGCCAATTTCATCTTTGGAAACGATTTCAATACGAGGTAAATTGTCCCCATTACTATTGCTAGCACTGTTCATAACAGTCGTTACCTTATTGAGATTCTTAGTCATACTCCTAATAATCCAAATAATCAGTCCTATTCCTAAGCCCAAGCTGATAGCTAAATAGATATATATCGATGTGACAGCCCAATTATAAGTGTCCCGAGATCTTAAAAGTTCATTCTTCATCTCTTGTTCTTGTAATCCAAGAAGGAGTAGAGAAGTTTGAAGCATTCTTTCCCGAGTAAGTTTGATCTCATCTACCATTGCCTCTTGACTATCAACCTCAATGTCTACTTTTTGCCATACTATGACTTGCTGTACCATATCTTGATATGAATCATGCAGGGTTGTATATTGTTCCATTAAATCAAGTGATTTTTCTTGCGTATCCAGTTCTTTAAGTGACTCAATTCCTTGTTTGATCTTCAAGTTTGATTCTTCCCAAGCATTCAAGGCTTCTCTATTATTTCCATTTGCCGAAGTTGCTGTAGCCTCCCTGAACGCTCTTCCAATATTAGCAGTTTCGTATTTTATCTCCGCAGCAATGTCAATTCGTTCATATAGTTCATTCACAACGACGTTCATCTTAATTATAGACTGTTCAAGCATGTTCATTAAAATAACGACGCTAATAGAAATTAATAGTAAAATGAAGCCGATGCTCGCATAGAGCTTTGTTGTAAATTTCATACTTCCTCCCCGCTCCGTTATTTTTTTATTCATTACGTTATATGAAAGTGAAGCTTACAAATAAGTAATGAGGTCCTAACTTGCATATATTTTTTTGAACATTTCGATATTTATCGACATATATTTATCTATTTGAAAGAGACTCCCTTCACTTTTCATATTACAAATCAACCTAAAAATGTTATTTCATCACAAATTATATCATATTTTATCAGACTTCATTCATAGCAAATTATTTTTTATATAGGTTCTGTTAAATAACGTTGTTGATTTTTGGCCTATTGAATTTAGTATAGTGGAAAAGCGTGTCAGATCGCGGCCTCACACGCGCAGGAGCCAAAAATCATTCCGCCAACTAAATAGGATGATGTCGAAAAATCAAATCGGCTTTATATAAAGTGAAACTTCCATCAGTGGGGGTGTTCCTTCATCCCCCATTGATGGTTAGCCACGTTCTACGGTCACTAAGA
>NZ_JBALMU010000086.1:0-27069 GCF_036962285.1 Bacillus sp. JJ634 | reverse complement strand
TAATTAAATATTTACATATTAGTAAATATTAAAAATATTCTACCTTAAAAACCCAATTACGTCTATATTCCTATTGTTTTTTCTATCAAAATAGAAAAAATAAGTAATAAACTATGAACTTTTTCATTAGAAAGACTATTCTCTAGCCCATGTACAAATCCGGTTTTATTATTGAACACTAATATTTACAAATCGTTTTCAAATAAAAAAACTGACCCTGCTTACAGAGTCAGTTCAACTATATTCATTTCTCATCGCTTACACGGCGAATATCAATATCACGAACGATATCTCGAACTACCCAGCTTGCAGCAATTAATCCTGCCACTGAAGGAACAAATGCATTGGATGATGGCGGCATTTTCGCTTTACGAATTTTTGCCTCATCGTTACCAACCACTTTTCGGACATCTTCACGAATGACAATTGGACTTTCATCAGAGAAGACAACAGGAATCCCTTTTGTAATGCCTTCTTTACGAAGTTTGGTACGAATCACTTTCGCCAGCGGATCGGTATGTGTTTTAGAAATATCCGCAATTTGAAAGCGGGTTGGGTCCATTTTATTAGCAGCACCCATGCTGGAAATCATCTTGATATTGCGCTTTAAACATTCTTTCATTAAATGTATTTTATACATAATGGTATCAGATGCATCAATGACATAATCTAAGCCATAGCTGAAAAATTGTTCATATGTTTCTTCTGTATAAAACATTTTTAAAGCAATAACTTCACAGTCTGGATTAATTTCTTTTACGCGGTCGCGCATCAATTCAACCTTTTGCTGTCCAACTGTTGAAAGCAGGGCATGAATTTGTCGATTAACATTTGTAATATCTACATCATCTTTATCGACTAAAACAAGACGTCCAACACCCGAACGTGCTAAGGCCTCTGCTGCAAACGAGCCGACTCCACCAATACCGAGTACAGCGACCGTTGAATTTTTTAATAAGTTTAAGCCTTCCTGGCCTAAAGCTAATTCATTTCGCGAAAATTGGTGCAACATTATTCTCAACTCCAATAAAATTACTTATAAAGTCAAGAATATAACATAACTACAGCACATGACAAGTTAAAATGAAAAGCCAGCCTGTCGGAATGATTCCCACTCTGAATTATTCCGACAGCTTTTGGATAACAGTCGCTAATAATAACGTTCGTTCCAATAAACTCGAAATGACTAAATACTCCTCTTCACTATGAAAGAAACCACCAATTGGTCCTAGTCCATCAATTGTTGCCACTCCCATAGCAGATGTAAGGCAAGCATCTGAACTTCCACCTGTCGCCGTATCTGTAATCGTTAAACCAAGCTCCTGCCCCGCCTGCTTAATTACGGATAGCAGAGCCTCTGTTCTTTGGTTTTTTTCCATTGGAATTCTCTCTATTTTCCCAATTACATTTGTTTTTGTCCCCGCAATATAATTTGTTGCACAAATTTTTTCAATTTGTTCTTTCAAGGGATTGATTTGCTTTTTTTGTGAAATACGGACATCCACATGAGCAGAAGCTTCAGCTGCTACAGTATTGGCAGCCGTTCCACCTTGTATAAGACCAACGTTTACACTAATTCCTTCTTCATGATTCGTCAATTGCTGAAGTTTAATCACTTTATAAGCTAGTTCTTCAATGGCACTGTGACCTTTTTCTGGCTCAATCCCGGAATGGGCTGCTTTACCCTCTACAAAAACCTTAAACTGCCCTCCTCCTCTTCTCGCTGTTACAATTGAACCATCTGGACGTGCCGCCTCTAAAATTAAAGCATATTTTTTATTGATAGCCTGCTTCATAATAAGCGACCTAGAGGTTGGAGACCCAAGCTCTTCGTCACTATTTAAAACAATCTGAACGTTCTGGTATCCCTTTCTTCCGGTCTGCTTCATGCATGTTAGTGCATAGACTAACTCAACTAAGCTTGCCTTCATATCAATTACACCCGGACCATATGCACGGCCGTCCTTCATTGTAAATGGCCGTCTTTTCGCCGTTCCTTCTGGAAAGACTGTATCCATATGACCAATAATGATAATTTCAGGTTGTACCGCATCACGATGCTGGATAACTAGATGATTGCCATGCGCTTTTTCTTCTACTACCTCTACGATAAAACCAAGACGCTCAAATTTTACTTTTAGTAACCCACTTATTTCATCAATCCCCGACTTTATGTGAGAACCGCTATCTATATTTACGATTTGTTCTAAAAAATGAAGCATTTCTTGTTTCTTTGCGTTCAATAGATCCTTCAAGATGCCCACTCTTCTCTTCACTTGTTATCGTTATTATATATTTACGAAAGTTTACCAGGAATGTGCTGTTATATTATGATTATTTACTTTTATCTACTATATTAACTCGTTTACCTGCTAAATTGATATATTTACCTGATAATGACCGTACTTTACCCGTTAAATGCAAAAAACCCTACGTATGTAGGGTTTTACATTCATGATTAAGAGGTCCCAATTATGCCGTTTGTGCCCTTGTTTTGAACCCGCTCTCCGCAGGTGGGTGCTCTGTTCTAAACAATTGTAAGTCCTCTCAAGGAGGCATGTACGCGGCTTAGAAACTTGGGAGCTCCCTTAACTATAAGTGTTCGGTCAAAACTTATAGGTTTGGAAACGTACACATCAGGACTCTCTCTTACTTGGAAATATCATACCATATTGCTTTTGTCTGTTTCAAGCGATATTGGTTATGATTTTTTCGAAGGTGTAATCGCTAAATTCAATTCTTTTAGCTGCGCTGGACTTACCGTACTTGGTGCCGCTGTTAACAGGTCGCTTGCGCTTGCTGTTTTTGGGAACGCAATTGTATCACGTAAGTTTGTACGACCTGCAAGCAGCATCACTAAGCGGTCTAAACCAAGAGCAATTCCACCATGTGGAGGTGTTCCGTATTCAAAGGCATCCATTAAGAAACCAAACTGCTCTTTTGCTTCTTCTTCAGAGAAACCAAGTGCTTTGAACATACGCTCTTGGATATCACGTTCAAAAATACGCAGAGATCCGCCTCCAAGCTCATAACCATTCAAGACAATGTCATACGCTTGAGCACGTACTTCTTGTGGCGCACTTTCCAATTTATCTAAGTCTTCACGGAATGGCATTGTGAATGGATGATGTGCTGCTGTATAGCGTTTTTCATCTTCATTATACTCAAGAAGCGGCCAATCTGTTACCCAAAGAAAGTTGAATGCAGATTCGTCAATTAAGCCGCGTTCTTTCGCAAGCTTCACGCGAAGAGCCCCAAGTGTGTCCGCTACAATGCTTTTCTTATCGGCACAGAACATGATAATATCGCCAACTTCAGCTTTCACAGTTTGGATTAACGCTTCTTCAAGTTCACCAAAGAATTTCGCGATTGGTCCTTTTAAACCGTCTTCTTCAACTTTTAACCAAGCAAGACCTTTTGCACCGTAAATTGCTGCAAATTCTGCGTAAGCATCCATTTCTTTACGAGAGTAGTCCGCAGCTCCGCCTTTGACTACGATTGCTTTTACTTGGCCGCCTTTTTCAAGAGCACCTGTAAATACTTTTAAGCTGCTTTGTTTCGCCACTTCAGCAATATCAATAAGTTCCATGCCGAAGCGAGTATCCGGTTTATCTGAACCATAACGATTCATTGCATCATCATATGTGATACGAGGGAATGGAAGTGTCACATCTAAGCCTTTTACTTCTTTCATCACTTTAGCCATCATGTTTTCTGTCATAGACATAATGTCTTCTTGGCTCATGAAGCTTGTCTCAATATCGATTTGTGTGAATTCAGGTTGTCTGTCAGCTCGTAAATCTTCATCACGGAAACAACGAGCTACTTGATAGTAACGTTCAAATCCAGATACCATCAATAATTGTTTAAATAATTGCGGTGATTGCGGCAGGGCATAGAATTCCCCTTCATGAACACGGCTCGGTACTAAGTAATCACGTGCTCCTTCTGGTGTACTTTTTGTTAAAATTGGTGTTTCAATGTCTAGGAATCCTTCGCTATCTAAATAGTTGCGGATTGCTTTTGTCGCTTTATGGCGCATGTTTAATGTTTCAAACATCGCTGGACGACGTAAATCTAAATAACGATATTTCAAACGAACATCTTCAGAGACATCCGTATTTCCATCGATAGCAAATGGAGGAGTTTTCGCTTCGTTAATAATCGTAATATTTTCAACTTGTACTTCAATTGTACCTGTTGCAATATTTGGATTCACCGTTGTTTCATCACGTTTTACAACCGTTCCTTGCACATCAAGAACGTATTCGTTACGAACTTTCTCAGCAATCGCTAAGCTTTCCGCTGATACATCCGGGTTGAACACAATTTGAACAACGCCTGTACGGTCACGCAGATCAATAAAAATTAATCCACCTAAATCACGTCGCTTTTGAGCCCATCCTTTTAATGTTACTTTTTCACCAATCGCTGTTTCTAAAACTTCTCCACAGAAGTATGATCTACCAAACATCTTAGTTCCTCCTTAAGGTTGTAACTTCTTAAATTGTTCAATAAATGTTGCTAAGTCTAATTCAACTTGCTCGCCTGTCGCCATGTTTTTAAGGTTGATTTTGTTATTTGCCAACTCATCATCCCCAAGTACAGCCACATATTTTGCTTCTAGTCGGTCAGCCGATTTAAATTGTGCCTTTACTTTACGGTCTAAATAATCTTTTTCAACAGTAAAACCAGCATTGCGCAATTGATAAGCAAGCTTTACCGTATAATCACGCGCAGCATCTCCTAAGGAAACAAAATAGCAGTCAATGCCTTGTTCAATAGGAAGCTTGACGTCTTCTGCTTGTAAAGCCGCAATTAAACGTTCAATACTAAGAGCAAAACCAATACCCGGTGTTTCTGGACCGCCTAAACTTTCAGCAAGGCCGTTATAACGACCGCCTCCAGCTAATGTTGTAATCGCCCCAAATCCTTCCGCTTCACTCATAATCTCAAATGCCGTGTGATTATAATAATCCAAACCACGTACAAGCGTTGGATCTTCCACAAATTCAATCTCTAAATCTGTCAAATGCTGTTTCACCTTATCAAAATACGTACGTGATTCTTCATTTAAATAATCAATAATCGATGGAGCCGTTTTCATTAACTCATGATCATGATCTTTTTTACAATCTAAAATGCGAAGCGGGTTCTTTTGCAAGCGATTTTGACAATCGCCGCAAAACTCACCAATGCGCGGTTCAAAATGATTAATTAACGCATTGCGGTGAGCGATTCGACTTTCGCTATCACCTAAACTATTAATGACAAGCTTTAGTTTTTTCAACCCTAACTCTTGATAAAGGTTCATCGCTAATGCCAGCACTTCTGCATCGATAGCTGGGTCTTTGCTGCCCAAAGCTTCAATTCCGAATTGAACAAATTGACGGAAGCGACCCGCTTGTGGACGCTCATATCGAAACATTTGTCCAATATAATAAAGCTTAACCGGTTGTGATGGATGACCAAACATTTTATTTTCAATATACGAACGAACAACAGACGCCGTTCCTTCTGGACGCAGCGTTAAATCCCTTCCACCGCGATCTTGAAACGTATACATTTCCTTTTGCACGATGTCTGTTGTATCACCTACACCGCGTAAGAACAGTTCCGTATGCTCGAAAATCGGTGTGCGAATTTCTTTATATTGATAGCGGCGACAAAGCTCGCGCGCTGTATTCTCAATGTATTGCCAGATCTCCGTTTGGCCCGGCAGTAAATCCTGCGTACCTCGTGGAATTTGAATACCCATTGCGTTCCCTCCATTCTTATTTGCCCATACAAAAAACTCTCGTCCCTTGTAACTCAATCGCTACAAGGGACGAGAGTTGAATATCCCGTGGTGCCACCCTAGTTGAAGCACGTAATAAGTGCCTCCTCTTTTAAGCAGTTAACGCCTGCCTACGTTCATCTCCTACTAAAGAATGCTTGTTCAGAGCGAAACCTACAGAGTGTTCTTTCATTAAGGCATCATGTGGAATGCTCTCAGCCTAAGGCATTTCCTCTCTTTCCATGTGTATCTTAACTACTTTTCTCCATCATTGGTTGTTGCAGTAATATGTATGATATTCTATAATCATACGGACGTTGTCTTCAAATGTCAAGACTCGCTCGACAAATTTCGCTTTACCGTAAATGCTTTTTTAGATTTTTAATTGTCCGAACATTCACGCCAAATTCAGCCGCTAATTCAATTAAATTAGCGCTTTGCTCTTTTTGAATAAAATCGTGAAAGTCGACTCCTGTTAATTGATTGGAACCAGTTAAACTCGTTTGCCCTTTCTCACTAAATTTCATAAACGAACCCCTCCTCATTTAGTCATAGTATTTCCTACTAGAGGGTTTTTTAAAATATTGAAATTTTACATATAAACAAAATTTTATCTAAGAGGAGGCATTGAGCTCATTGAAACAAAAATGGATCATACTTACTCTCGCTTTACTTATCATATTCATTGCTTTTCCACATGCATACGCCTTTAGTGAGCAGCAAAAAATTACTGCAACATCCAACAGCGTCAATGTGCGCGCTGGAGCAGGACTTAGCTTTCCTGTCATCGGTCAATTAACAAAAGGAGAAGAACACGTTGTTATAAAAGAAGAAGGCGATTGGATTCAAATTAAATTATCAGCAGTCAAAACAGGCTGGGTCGCCAATTGGCTTGTAGAAAAAACAGAAGCAGTGAACCAGACAACGGAGCAAGGTACCATCATTGGAGACTCTGTTCGCGTTCGTACCGGACCTGGAACATCCTTTCAAACGATTAGTTCACTATCTCACGGTACAGCTGTCAACATCACCATAACAGACAACGAGAATTGGCTCGAAATCAAAACCGATCATGTACAAGGCTGGGTAGCTAAGCAATATGTTCAGCTTTCTGCCGCCAAGCAAACTGAAAAAGCAAAAGAATCGAAAGTAAAAACAAAAGAACTATATACAGGCTTAGTAAACGTCGATCAATTAAATGTACGCTTACACCCATCTACGAGCGGAGCAGTTTTAGGCAAATTAGCGAAAAATAGCGAAGTAACCGTTTATCAGGAAGAAGGCATCTGGGTGCAAATTGACTTTCAAAATCACGAAGGCTGGGTTTTAAAGCAATATATTCAAACAAAAGATACAGCATCCAACCGTGCAACGGCAAAAGTATTAGCACCAAACTTAGCCGTTCATAAAGAGGCCTCGTTAACGAGCAGCATATTAGGTGAAGTCAAAAAAAATGAAAGTTATCCTATTATAAAAGAAAAAGGATACCTAACACAAATTCAGCTTAATTCGACAAAAAAAGGGTGGGTAGCTAACTGGTTTTTAGAAAAAGAAGAACAGCCAGCACTCTCTTCCGAAAAAAAGAAAGCAACGAACGGCACAATTTCCATTATGTACGATGATACATTGATTCGAGAAAAACCAACTGCAAATTCAACCATCCTTAAACAAACAAAAGAAGGAGATACCTTCTCGGTTACAGGTCTTGAAGACGATTGGTATAAAGTAAAATGGAAGAACGGAAAAACAGGCTATGTAGCGGGCTGGATGGTCAGCATAGATGGCCATCACGAACAAGTTACCCGCCCTGGTGTAGAAAAATATTTAAAAGATAAGGTCATTATTATTGACCCTGGTCATGGCGGACGTGATGGCGGAACGATCGGCCTGCGAGGCACACTTGAAAAGCATTTAACAAGTCGCACAGCCAAGCTGCTATACGACAAGCTGCATGCAGCTGGAGCCGATGTCATCTTAACAAGAAGTACAGATACATATGTGCCGCTTCCCTCTCGCGTAAGCATCTCTCATATTCACAATGCAGACGCTTTTATTAGCCTGCATTATGATAGTACGGTAAATCTTGCAACGAGTGGAATCACGACCTATTATTATCATGGATATCAACAAGCTTTAGCCTCATCCATTAGTTACTCGCTCGCCTCGGCCTTACAAGTTGAAAACCGCGGGCATCGCCTTGGAAATTATCACGTGCTAAGGGAAAATAAACGAGCAGCAGCACTAGTCGAACTCGGCTATTTAAGTAACCCTGCTGATGAGTTAATTGTCACAACAAATGACTATCAAGAAAACGTCACATCAGCAATCTACAACGGACTTGCTCGATATTTCAAATAAGGCTATGTTACTAGATATAATGAATCTACTATTAAACAACAAAAAAATCCCTAATAGGGATTTTTTTGTTACTTACTTTCTAATATTAAGGTGACAGGCCCATCATTTGTGAGCTGAACATCCATCATTGCACCGAATTGCCCGGTTTCGGTATGGACGCCTCGCTTACGAAGTTCCTCATTAAATCGTTCATACAACACCTCGGCCTCTTCCGGACGTGCTGCATCCATAAAGTTTGGACGACGACCTTTGCGACAATCACCATATAGCGTAAATTGAGAGACAGAAAGAATAGAGCCACCAACATCAAGAACCGAGTGATTCATTTTTCCATTCTCATCTTCAAAAATTCGTAAATTCACAATTTTTTCAGCTAAATAAGCAGCGTCTTCTGCTGTATCACCATGAGTGACACCCACTAGCAAAACAAGACCACTTTCAATTTCACCAATTGTTTCTCCAGCTACTACTACTTTAGCCGCCTTTGATCGTTGCAATACTACACGCATGAATAAAACTCCTTAATTCATCATCCTTCTTACAGAATAGACATCTGGAATTTGCTTAATCCGTTCGACCACTTTCTGTAAGTGAGCCAGATTAAAAATATAAATGGACATATGAATCGTCGCCACTTTATTACGATCTGATTTTCCTGAAACAGCCGAAATATTTGTTTTCGTTTCATTTACCGCTTGTAATACTTCATTCAACAAGCCTCGACGATCATAACCGCTAATTTCAATTTCCACTGTATATTCTTTTCGATCATTCGCAATACTTTCCCATTCAACCGGAATAAGGCGATTTTCATCTTCGCTTACATCTAGGTTTGTACAGTCTTTTCGATGAACTGAAACACCGCGCCCTTTTGTAATATAACCAACAATTTCATCACCCGGCACCGGGTTACAACAACGAGAAACACGAATTAATAAATTATCAATTCCTGGTACACGTACACCCGATTCACGCTTTTTACTCATTGGGAACGATTTTAATTCAGAAACCGCATTTTTAATATCCGGCTCTTGTTCACGCTCCTTTTGTTTGCGTAATTTTTCCGTTAAGCGATTAGCTACTTGTAGAGCGGTTATACCATTATAGCCGACAGCAGCAAACAGATCATCTACATTAATAATATTAAACTTCTCAGCTACTCTCTTTAAATTATCCTGCGTAAGAATTTCTTTTGTATCAAATTCCATTGCCCTAATCTCTTTTTCAACAAGCTCTTTTCCTTTTTCGATATTTTCCTCGCGGCGTTGCTTTTTGAAAAAGGCTCGAATTTTATTCTTCGCTTGTGAAGTTTGCGTTAGTTTTAACCAGTCTTGACTTGGGCCATACGAATGCTTAGATGTTAAAATTTCAATAATATCGCCCGTTTTTAATTTATAGTCTAGCGGAACCATTTTCCCATTTACTTTTGCACCGATTGTTTTGTTACCAATTTCCGAATGAATTCGGTAAGCAAAGTCAATTGGATTCGAACCAGCCGGCAGTTCAATTACGTCACCCTTTGGAGTAAAAACGAACACCATGTCCGAAAATAAATCAATTTTCAGCGATTCCATAAATTCCTCAGCATTTGTAGCATCATCTTGAAATTCAAGAATTTCACGGAACCATGTAAGCTTATCCTCAAGTGATGGCTGATCGCTTGCATCTTTTCCTTCTTTATAAGCCCAGTGAGCCGCAACACCAAATTCAGCAATTCGATGCATATCACTCGTCCGAATTTGGACCTCTAACGGATCACCTTTTGGTCCAATCACCGTCGTATGCAAAGATTGATACATATTTGGCTTTGGCATAGCGATATAATCTTTGAAGCGCCCCGGCATTGGTTTCCAACATGTATGAATAATGCCAAGTACGGCATAGCAATCTTTAATGCTGTTGACAACAACACGAACGGCCAACAAATCATAAATTTCACTAAATTGCTTATTTTGCATCACCATTTTACGATAGATACTATAAATATGTTTTGGCCTTCCTGAAATATCGGCCTTAATATTCACAGCACCAACATTGTCCCGAACTTCGTTAATAACCTCTTGAAGATACTGCTCACGCTCAGCACGCTTTCGCTTCATTAAATTAACAATGCGATAATATTGCTGTGGATTTAAGTAGCGAAGCGCTGTGTCCTCAAGCTCCCATCTAATCGTACTAATTCCAAGTCGATGAGCAAGCGGAGCAAAAATTTCTAATGTTTCATTCGAAATTCTACGCTGTTTTTCTTGCGGCAGGTGCTTCAATGTCCGCATGTTATGCAAGCGATCCGCAAGCTTAATTAAAATAACACGAATATCTTGAGCCATAGCAACAAACATTTTGCGATGGTTTTCTGCTTGCTGTTCTTGCTGAGATTTATATTTAATTTTTCCGAGTTTTGTTACACCATCAACGAGCATCGCAACTTCAGCACTGAAATGTTCCTCAAGGTCCTTCAGCGTCACTTCGGTATCTTCCACAACATCGTGCAAAAAGCCCGCTGCAATCGTCGCTGGATCCATTTCAAGATCGGCTAGAATTCCAGCTACTTGAATCGGATGAATAATATAAGGCTCACCCGATTTACGATATTGCTCACGATGAGCATGCTCAGCATATTTGTATGCTTTATAAACAAATTCAGCTTCTTCGGGCTGAAGATACCGGCTCGCTATTTCGACAACCTGCTCGGCAGTCAATATTTGATCATTAGCCATGAAATCACCTTAACCCCACTTTAACTGCCACCGGTATCTTACTGTCTCTATTTATACTAATACACCGGATTGAGTATAATTAATCATATCTATTAGACTTTATTCAAAACACGACAATTTTTGCAGAAAAAAAACATTATTGTTACTATTATCGAAAAAAAAAGGGAGGATGTAAAGAGAATTCCTTGTATTTTCTTAATAACTGGCCATTTTTTATTAAGCAGCCTTGTAAAAAAGAGCATTCTATTTCAAGAATGCTCTTTCCTCATTATTAATATGTCATTAATGTTAAGACATCGTAGCCGTTTAGTTTATCTCTGCCATCTAAATCGCTTAACTCGATTAAAAAGGCAATCCCTGCAACTACTCCGCCTAATTCTTCCACAAGTTTAATTGTTGCTTCGATTGTGCCTCCTGTTGCCAGCAAGTCATCGGTAATTAACACACGCTGTCCTGGCTTAATCGCATCTTTATGAATCGTTAGTACATCTTTCCCATACTCTAATCCATACTCGACTTTCACAGTTTCTCGTGGAAGCTTCCCTTCTTTACGTACCGGTGCAAAGCCAACCTCTAATGCATAAGCAACTGGGCATCCGATAATGAAGCCACGTGCTTCCGGTCCAACAACTAAATCAATCTTTTTATCACGTGCATATTCTACAATCTGATCTGTTGCATATTTATAGGCTTGACCATTATCCATTAACGTCGTGATATCTTTAAAAATAATTCCTTTTTTCGGCCAATCTGGCACAATTGTTACAAATTGCTTTAAATCCATTGCTTTGTTTCCTCCTCAAGGTCTATTACCTCTTGAATTAATTCTTGATTGAACCAATCGAATAATTGCTGATAGGAAGAATAAACAAGCTCTTTTTCAAGCTCAAATTGCTCTTTCTTTCGTTGATACGATATTGAATCAGTTAGTTCGCGTTTTTTCGCATTGGTTTTAAGCATAATTAATCCATTATCTATTGTAACAAAATCTAATTCAAAAAACACCTTAGAAATAAAATCAATTGTATTTCGGGACCAACCACGGTATGCAGCAAGGTCATCTCCATATCTTCCTAAATCGAGCGGCCCTTTTTTCGCTAAAAATGCATAAAACCATTTAAAATGGTCCCGAGTTGGCATCGTACTTAAGAAATGATCTTGTTGATGGAAAAAGTGAACATAAATCCGCTCTGGCTGTTGATTACGAATGATTTTCTGTAAAATCTCGCGAGACATTGGCAGGTCCATCAATACTAAATAGCTATTAATTCCTTCTATCCTCTCTACATCCTGCTCCGTTTGAATCAACATTACATCTGGATAATCTTGCAAAAACGGATACTGTTTCATCGTCTCGACCGAAAAGACAATAATTTTTCGCTTCGTTGGCAAAATCTCCGTTAACCACTTTTCCACTTGCCCTTTACCACGATAATCAAATAGCTGCCAATGATCAACAGCGACATCTTTCACAAAAATTTGCGGCTTTTTCATATTATTCCACTCATTAATAGAAAGTTCTCCAATAACGGACACCTTGGCATGCGGAGCAATATGATCAGCATAATGTCCTAAGCCAAATCCCACCCCATCAAGCTGCTTATCTTCCTCTGCAAACTGGAACTTTAAATGATTTTGATTAGCACCGATTTTTCGAATGCCTGCAATTTGAACAGAATCAAGTAAAACTTTCGGTTTAGGATTGCTGACACCAAATGGAGCTAATAAGCTCATTTCCTCAATTGTTTGAATGGAAGCCTCTTCAATATGCACAGCTCCATCTAAGCTCACTACAGGAATAAAATCTTCCGCTGTTAATTGTTCAGCCGCCAATTGATTTAAACGCATGCGCAATTCGGGCACATCATCAATTTGTAACGTCATTCCAGCTGCCATTGGATGACCTCCGAAATGAGGTAATAATTCGCGACAAGTAGATAAATTCCGAAATAAATCAAATCCAGCAATACTGCGTGCTGATCCTTTTGCTAAACCTTTCTCTCGATCATAACTTAGAACGATTGTAGGTCGATAATAACGCTCAACAAGCTTTGAAGCGACAATCCCTACAATACCTGAATTCCATCCCTCTTTCCCAACAATCAGAACCTGATTATTAGCGAGTGGATAATGTTCTTCTACTTCACGAATCGCTTCCTCTACTGCTTCTGCTACGATTGCTTGACGCTCTTTATTGAGCTCATTAATTTCTTCTGAAAGCTCAGCTGCCTCTAGCAAATCTTCCGCCATTAATAAATCAACAGCGGGATCTGCAGGACCTAAACGTCCGGCTGCATTTAAACGCGGCGCCAAAGAAAACCCAATCGATTCTTCCGTTAACGAACCTTGCTCAATATTCGCTACTTTCATTAAAGAGACGAGACCTGGTCTTCTCGTTTGGCGCATTTTTTCAATCCCTTTTGCAGCAATCAAGCGATTTTCCCCAAGCAACGGTACTAAATCGGCAATCGTTCCAATCGCAGCAATTTCTAGTAAGTCTTCCGGCAGTTCTCCAAGCAGGGCATGTGCAAGCTTGAATGCTACCCCAACTCCAGCTAATTCTTTAAACGGATAGCTGCTATCTTCTAACTTTGGATGAATGATAGCGAATGCTTCTGGAAGCTCTGGTCCTGGTTCATGATGATCTGTCACAATATAATCCATCCCAAGCTCACGGGCAAGCGCTGCTTCTGCTACAGCAGCAATTCCTGTATCAACGGTAATTAATAGTTGCACGCCTTCACTAGCAGCAAGACGAAAAGCCATCTTATTCGGCCCATATCCTTCTGTAAAACGATTGGGGATATAGAAATCTACGTGAGCTCCTAGTCTTTTTAGCGTTGTCATCATCACCGTTGTCGATGTGACACCATCCGCATCATAATCGCCGAATATGCGAATTTTCTCGCCACGGTGAATCGCCTCTTGTATACGATGAACGGTTTTATCCATATCTTTTAATAGAAATGGGTCATGAAACGTTTGTTTTTTTACATATAAAAAAGATCGAGCAGCTTCGACATCATCTAAGCCTCGATTAACTAATAGCGTTGCTACTAGAGGTGTAATATGAAGCTGTTCCACTAGTGCAGTAATTTTATTTGAATCAGCGGCTTGTACATTCCACCGCGTTTTTGGCTTTAACATGAATTCACCCCTCAATCTATTCATTATACAAAAAAGAGAGGAGCAGTTTCAATTTTAATTTCACACTCAAAAGGGGCGCCTTTTATCTGCCAATTCCATAAAAAAAGAGACTGACATATTGCCAGTCTCTCCATTCAAAAGCTTATACTTGTCCTTCTAAGCTTTCTCTTTTCGCTTTTTCTGTTTTTAACGTACCTTTTTGCTTTAATTCTTTCGCCTTCAAATCGAGCCAGAATTGAGAAGCGATGTATAGAGAAGAGTACACACCACAAACCATCCCAATGAATAGTGCAATCGAGAAGTTACGGATAGATTCGCTGCCGAAAATCATTAAAGCGATAATCGTTACAAGAACGGTTAAAACGGTGTTAATCGATCTTGTTAATGTTTGACGAATACTAATATTTGCAATTTCTTCAAGCTCTTCCACTGTTTTGATTTTCTTCTTCTTACGTAAATTTTCACGGATTCGGTCAAAGGTAACAATTGTATCATTAATCGAATACCCGACGATTGTTAAAATCGCGGCAATAAACGTAACATCTACTTCTAATCGCAGAACACTGAAAAGCGTAATGACAAAAAAGGCGTCATGTATTAAAGCAACAACAGATGGTACAGCCATTCTCCACTCAAATCGTACAGAAACATATAAAATGATTCCAAGAGAGGCAATGGCTACAGCAATTAACGCATTTTTCGCTAACTCTTTACCAACCGTTGGTGAAACCGTACTAACATTTGGCTCAACACCAAAATCTTTGCTAAAGTGATCCTTCAATTCAGCAATTTCTTCTTTATCTAGAACACCGATTACACGAACGACACCAATTTCATTATTTGTACCCGCGAAATTAATATCCTTCACTTCAATATCCAGCTTGTTCATTTCTGTTTCAATTTGCTGCGTCGTTAATGGTTTATCTCCGCCAATTTCAATGCGCGTTCCACTTGTAAAATCAATACCAAGATTTAACTTAAATACAAACAAGAAGATAATCCCAATAATCGTGATTGCTGTTGAAATACCATAAAACACTTTTCTATGTTTAACAAAGTCAATACGATCAAAAGGTGTGCTTAAATCGGCTAAATCAAGTTTTTCTGATAACTGATGAACATCTTTCTTTCTTACTCCAAACCAGCCCGGACGCTTATCAAAGATACCGCTTTTTACCCATAAGCCTAAGAAAAGTCGTGTACCGTAAACAGCGGTGATGAAACTCATTAGAATCGAAATAATTAACGTTGTAGCAAACCCTTTAACAGAGCTTACCCCCATGATGAATAAAACGGCTGCGGCAAGCAACGTCGTTAAATTCGCATCAAAAATCGTAGCTAGCGAGTTTTTGTTTCCTTCCGCAAAAGCTGCTTTTACGGAACGGCCTAATTTCAATTCATCCTTAATTCGCTCATAACTAATAATATTCGCATCAACGGCCATCCCCACTCCGAGCACCAATGCTGCAATACCTGGAAGTGTTAAAACCGCATTCATCCAGTCAAACACAAGAAGCGTTAAGAAAATATAAATCGTTAGTGTAACAATCGCGATAAAGCCCGGGAAGCGATAGTAGGCTAACATGAATAAGAAAATTAATCCAATCCCGATAATACCAGCGTAAATGGTTTTGTTAAGCGCTTCTTCCCCAAACTGTGCCCCTACAGATGTTGAGTACACTTCTTTTAAATCAACAGGAAGAGCACCCGCATTTAATAAATTCGCTAATTCCTTTGCTTCTTCTACTGTAAATTGACCTGTTATGTATACTGTATTCGTATTAAATACTTCACTTACTTGTGGTGCAGAAATCATATTATCTTGTGATTCTATTTTCGCAAATGAATCTTTGCCTTCTTCAAAGTCTAACCAAATCGCTAAGACATTTGTTCCTGGTTCCATTTGTGAAATCTTCTGTGTAATTTCTTTAAATTTGTTAGAATCTTTTAACGTAATTTCGACAACTGGTTTATTATCTTGGAACGTTTGTTTAGCACCGCCTTCTTTTAAGTCGGCACCTGTCATCATTTCCTTATCGTTGAAATCACGGAATGATAGTTTAGCTTGAGTCGATAAAATTTTACGGGCGTTATTTTGATCCGTTACACCAGCTAACTGAACACGGATGCGATCCTTGCCTTCAATTTGAATATTCGGCTCACTAACCCCAAGTACGTTGATACGTCTTTCAAGCGCACCTTGTGTACTTGTCAAGATAGACTCCGTAACTTCCCCGCCATCAAGTGTTTTTACTTCATAAAGTACTTCAAAACCACCTTGAAGGTCTAGTCCCAATTTAATATTATCAAGAATACCTTTGGATGTTGTGCCCATTGCTGAAAAAATCAGAATAGCAATGAGGAAAAACGCCACAATCCTGCTTCTTTTTACCATTATATAGTAGGCCCCTTTCTATAATATGCCTATGACCTTGATGTTGTATTGCTCATTCGAATCGCATTCGAAAGAAGTGCCTGTGTTATCGCGAACTTACCTTTTACCAAAAAAATGCATAACCATAAGTATTATGATTCAATTTCAACCAACTGTCAATTTTTTCGAAGAGCCGCTCTTCTATACGCACTTTAGTCACGTAATAAATCTTTCAATTCCTCTGATGACAAAGGTTCAAAAAGGCTCGGTGCTTTATAAGCAGCAATCATTTGAAACGTCATAAATTGACTGCTTGAAAGAGCTAAAATATCGGCCACAATTTCATGAATACGAATCGTTTCTTGTGGACGCTTCCATGTTTTGTCTGTTAAGTAACTCCAAATGTCCTCTTCTGTCACCGCATGTAATCCGAGCATCCTAAACTCTTCCCGCTTGCTTTTTAAAGCTGGCTTTACCTTAATGTAATATCGTTGATAAGGATGATTCTGTGTCATCGCTTTTCCCCCATCGAAGAAAGATTATTTGTATCTAACGCAAACACTTTTGTCATGCTTTGTCCAAGTCACTGCATATAGTTAATTGTATAATAGGACAGCTTGTTTGAGAAGGCAGGGATTGTAAGCAATGTCAAAATTCTTAAAAGGAACATTAATTTTAATCGCAGCTAGCTTAATTACAAGGGTACTTGGATTTATTAACCGAATTGTTATCGCCCGTTTTATCGGAGAAGAAGGGGTCGGGTTATATATGATGGCACTCCCGACATTATTTCTTGTTATTGCGATTACTCAATTCGGACTTCCAGTTGCCATTTCTAAATTTGTTGCTGAAGCACACGCACGGGGTGATGAGCGAAAAGTAAAAAAAATTCTTGTCGTTTCCCTCGCCTGTACTTTTTCGTTATCCATGATTTTCACACCACTGTTAATTATACTGGCTCCTATACTTTCTGAAACTTTATTTACAGATCAACGTACGATTTGGCCTTTACTAGCGATTGCCCCTGTCGTACCAATTATTGCGATTTCTTCTGTTCTGCGCGGTTATTTTCAAGGCAAACAAAATATGAAACCTTTTGCCCTTTCTCAACTGATTGAACAAATAGTACGAATCACCTTTATTGCAGTCTTAACGAAAACCTTCTTACCTTATGGCATTGAATATGCGGCGGCAGGAGCCATGCTAGCATCCATTATTGGAGAGCTCGCCTCCCTTCTTTACTTACTGCGTGCCTTTAAATTGAAAAAACACTTTAAATTACGTAAAGGCTTTTTTAAGATGGCTCACTCAGGCAAAGACACGTTTACCGAATTAATGGGCATCGCCGTTCCGACAACGGGCAGTCGAATGATCGGTTCTTTTGCTTGGTTTTTAGAACCGATTGTAGTCGCTCAAAGTTTAGCGATTGCGGGTGTAGCTACAACTGTCGCTACTAAGCAATACGGGGAGTTAACCGGATACGCCTTGCCCTTATTAATGCTTCCTTCATTCATTACATCTTCCCTTGCTACATCGCTTGTTCCAGCGGTAAGTGAAGCAAAGTCAATTGGAAATATGAAATTAATTGAACATCGATTGCAACAAACATTAAATATTACCTTTAGCACAGGGTGTTTAGCCGTTATTGCTCTTTATGTGTTTGCCGACCCGCTTTTAGAGCTGATGTACGGCTCCTCAAACGCTGCGGCTTTTATTAAATTTCTTGCACCTTTTTTTGTTATGTTCTATTTTCAAATTCCTTTACAGGCTATGCTTCAAGCATTGAATTTAGCGCGAGCGGCGATGATTAATAGTTTGATTGGCGCCATCGTTAAAATTGTCGTGATCTTCTTATTAGCGACAAAAGAGAATTTTGGCATTATGGGAGCAGCCATGGGGATTGCTGTCGGAACAGTGCTCGTAACCTTTTTACATTTCTCAACGGTCTTAAAAGTCGTACCGTTCACCATTCATGTTCGCAGCTATTGTTCTGCTCTGCTCATTGGTCTCATCTCGGGTGCCAGCGGTTATTATATGTTCCATTATCTTTTAACTAATTTCTCGATTAGTGCCCGATTACTAAGTTCACTGACTATTCTTCTGATTACGTATATTGTACTGATGCTTGCTACTGGGAGCATTAAAAAGAGTGCCCTGAAGCGCATTCCGCGAATTGGACATTTTCTAGCCCGTTTTGCATGGCGCCCTTAACTGTCACTTTGATCAATATACAGCGTTCCGTTCTTATAGCTACATAGGGATATTTTCTTTATATCTTCATAGCCCCGTTTCTTTAATTGGTGACGAAGCCAAAACTGATTTTGCCCAATGTGTTTGAGGCTATCCTCCTGTACTTCGCCATCCATAATTAGGGGAAATGCAGTCTCCTTATGTTGGGAAACTGCCTTGTTATCTCGTTGAATAACAGACAGTTTACCTGTTGTTTCTAAAATGGCGAACTGAACCTCGTTGATATCAATAATGCCTTTTTCACGAAGCTGCGTCAGTAAATCGTCAAAATTATAGCGTTGCTGGCGCATTGCTTTTTCATCAATTTTCCCATTGTTAATAATAATACTAGGACTACCGTCTAGTACTTTACGAAACTTCGAGCTTTTCAATGACATATATGAAAATAAAAGTTGAATAACGAGTAAAATAAGCATAGGAAAAAGAATTTCCAGAAAAGGTTTTTCCTGTCTTTCAGCTGCAATAACAGCAATGTCCCCTAACATGATAAAAACGACTAAATCTAAAATACTTAATTCACCAATTTCACGCTTACCCATTAAACGAAAAATAATTAAAATAATCAAATAACTGATGACTGTTCTTAAACCAATCGTGGCATACAACTCCACATACATACACTCCCTTGCTCATTAAATAATCATTCTTTATTAGAATGTGCAAGAATTGGGAAAATATTTTTCCATTTTTTAATCGTTTGGTCTAGGCAAGGATTTCCGCGAATATGCTTGTACTAAAAAGGGGGGAACGACAATCGAAACAAAAAGAATGAGCTTCGCCATCCTATACGGTGTTAGCACCATTTTTGTTTTAGCGATAACTGCCAGTCTTATCTTCTCTACATTGCTTCGCTTTACAGCATTAACAGAATCGTCCATAAGTCTCGTTGTAATGATTGTCACATTTTTATCAATTTTCATTGGGGGCTTTGTATCAGGAGGTAAAGGAAGAAAGCAAGGAATCCTACTCGGTGGAGGTACTGGAATTGTCTACTTAGCGATTATTTTATTATTTCAATATTTAGGACACGATTCATTATTTTCTGTAAAGCAATGGGTTTCTTATGGATGCTTCGTTGTGACCGCTACAATGGGAGGGATACTTGGAGTAAATATAAGTAAAGGGGAATAAAGAAACCGAGCGGGAATCCGCTCGGTCTCTTTATTATTAAGCTTCTACCTTCTCAGGCGCACTTTCAACGACTTCGCGAATAGCTTGTCTGTCAAAAGTTAATTTTGTACCGTCTGGTGATTTAATAACCAGTTTCAATTCATCAATTGAATCGACTGTTCCATGTAAGCCGCCAATCGTCACAACTTTGTCGCCTTTTTTCAAGCTGTTCTGCATTTGTTGAACGTTGTTTTGGCGCTTCTTTTGTGGACGAATAAGCAAAAAATAGAACAATACAAACATAATAAGTAATGGTGCTAATTGTACTAAACTGTCCATATGTAATCTCCTTTCTACGTAATATGTATGGAATTAGAAGTTTTTCGCATTCGGTTTATTAAAACCATATTGTTCAAAAAACTCTTCCCTAAAGTCTCCAAGACGATCTTCTCTAATAGCTTGTCTGACCTGCTCCATTAAGTTTAACAGAAAATGAAGATTATGATAAGTCGTAAGTCGAATTCCGAACGTTTCGTCACACTTAATTAAATGACGGATATAAGCACGACTGTAGTTTTGGCAAACATGACAAGTACAGTTTTCATCGAGCGGACCAAAATCACGAGCGTATTTCGCATTTTTTACAACAAGTCGACCATTACTTGTCATCAGTGTTCCATTACGTGCAATACGTGTTGGAAGAACACAATCAAACATATCAACTCCGCGAATTGCGCCATCAATTAAGGAATCAGGAGAACCTACGCCCATTAAATAGCGCGGTTTATCCGCTGGTAATAATGGCGTTGTAAACTCCAGAACGCGATTCATAATGTCTTTTGGTTCACCAACCGATAGACCACCAATCGCATAGCCTGGGAAGTCTAAAGATATTAAATCTTGAGCACTTTGCTTACGAAGATGCTCATATTCGCCACCTTGAACAATACCAAATAAACCTTGATCTTGCGGACGCTCATGTGCTTTTAAGCAGCGCTCAGCCCAACGCGATGTACGCTCAACCGATTTTTTCATATACTCTTCTGTTGCAGGGAATGGCGGACATTCATCAAACGCCATCATAATATCAGAGCCCAGCGCATTTTGAATCTCCATCGCTTTTTCAGGGGACAAAAATAATTTATCACCATTCAAATGATTTCGAAAATGAACGCCTTCCTCTTCAATCTTACGAAAATCGCTTAAGCTAAACACTTGGAAGCCACCCGAATCTGTTAAAATCGGACGATCCCAATTCATAAATTGATGTAAGCCGCCTGCTTCTTTCACAATATCATGACCTGGACGTAACCACAAATGATATGTATTGCTTAAAATAATGCCTGCCCCCATTTGTTTTAATTCCTCAGGTGACATCGTTTTTACAGTAGCCATCGTTCCAACCGGCATAAATGCTGGTGTTTCAAAAGAACCATGAGGTGTATGAACAATTCCAAGTCTTGCCCCTGTTTGTTTACATGTTTTAATATGTTCGTATCGTATTGCTGTCAACTCATATAACTCCTTTCAAGAGCCATTCACTCTTATTTAATAAACATTGCATCTCCAAAACTAAAGAACCTGTATTTTTCTTCCACAGCTAGATTATAAGCATGAAGCACGTTCTCTCGACCAGCAAGCGCACTAATCAGCATAATTAACGTAGATTTAGGCAGATGGAAATTGGTAATCATAGCGTCAATTCCTTTAAATTCATAGCCGGGATAAATAAAAATACTTGTCCAACCACTTTCTTCTTTAAACACACCATTATGACGAGAAGCAATCGTTTCCAGTGTTCTCGTTGAAGTGGTTCCAACCGTAATAATGCGTCCGCCATTCGCTTTCACTTCATTTAACAAATGAGCCGTGTCCGCTGTCATTTGATAAAATTCTGAGTGCATATCATGATCATCAATATCCTCGACATTTACCGGACGAAATGTACCAAGGCCAACATGAAGCGTAATAAAGGCAATATGAACGCCCATCTCCTTCACCTTCGCTAACAGCTCTTTCGTAAAATGAAGTCCGGCCGTTGGCGCTGCTGCTGAACCGCGTTCTCGTGCATATACCGTCTGATAGCGGTCTTGGTCATCCAGTTGCTCTTTAATATAAGGAGGTAATGGCATTTCACCTAATTCCTCAAGCACTTCATAAAAAATCCCATCATACTGAAATCGTAACATGCGTCCACCGTGCTCAAGTACACCTGTACAAACAGCCTTTAATTTCCCATCTCCAAAGACGATCGTTGAGCCTTCTTTAATTCGTTTCGCTGGTTTCACAAGCGTTTCCCATTCATCATCTTGCTGCTGTTTTAATAACAGCACCTCTATATTAGCACCCGTATCTTCCTTGCTTCCATGCAGGCGCGCAGGCAGTACCTTCGTATCATTTAATACTAAGCAGTCGCCTGGTTGCAGATACTCTGTAATATGTTTGAATACATCGTGCTGTATGTCCCCCGTTTCTTTATCTAACACCATCAGTCTGCTTGCTTCCCTATTTTCCAATGGGACTTGAGCAATCAATTCCTCCGGCAAATGAAAATCAAATAAATCTAATTTCACTTCTTCCACTTCCTCATAAGTTCAATCTTGAAGTATCTTTCATACTTAGGCTATGTTAATTCATTATGTTAATTCATGCGCTTTTTTTGGACTGTTCATCTGGAATCTTTGTTCTTAGATAAGCAAAAAAACACCACAGTATGTAACAGAGCCATTATTTAAACCTTCCAATAACATAAAAAATCGCCGATAAAATCAAGCTGACAATAATCGACGTGACAATCGGAAAATAAAACGTTGTATTCTCTTTTTTAATGACAATATCACCTGGAAGTTTACCAAGATTAATAAATTTCATCGCAAAGCCAATAATAAAAAGAATAACACCAAGAGTCATCAAAATCTTAGGCAGCCCTGTCATTTCGGCACCTCCATTTGAAAATGCTCATATACAAGAGGTGTGGCCATTCGACCACGAGGGGTTCTTTGTAAGAAACCAATTTGTAATAAATACGGTTCATATACATCTTCAATCGTATGAGCTTCTTCTCCGATTGTCGCTGCAATCGTTTCTAGCCCTACTGGTCCACCGCGGAATTTTTCTATAATTCCTCTTAGAAGCTTATGATCAATATGATCAAGGCCTAGGCGATCAACTTGTAAAAGCTCTAAAGCATAGTCAGCTAGTTCCTTTGTAATTGTACCATCCCCACGCACTTGAGCAAAATCTCGTACTCTTCGAAGCAGACGATTGGCAATTCGAGGTGTACCGCGTGATCTTCTCGCAATTTCGCCTGCCGCTTGCACATCCATTTCTGTATCCATAATAACCGACGTTCGCATGACGATATCTGTTAATTGATACTCCGTATAATATTCTAAGCGACTCAATACGCCAAAGCGATCACGTAACGGGGCCGATAAAGCACCGGCCCTTGTCGTAGCTCCAACTAAAGTAAAAGGCGGAAGGTCAATCCGTATTGAACGCGCCTCAGGCCCCTTCCCAATAACAATATCAAGACAAAAATCCTCCATAGCAGGGTACAATACCTCTTCTACAGCACGCGGCAAACGATGAATTTCATCAATGAATAACACATCTCCTGGTTCAAGCGCACTTAGAATCGCTGCCAAATCACCAGGCCTTTCAATAGCTGGTCCAGATGTTGTACGAATATTTACGCCCATTTCATTCGCAATAATAACCGCTAGTGTCGTTTTCCCAAGACCAGGTGGTCCATATAATAGTACATGATCGAGTGTTTCTTCACGCATCCGTGCGGCTTCGATAAACACACTTAAATTCGTCTTGACCTTATCTTGGCCAATATATTGCTGTAATGTTTGTGGTCGCAAGCTTTGTTCAAAGGACAGTTCGTTTGAATCAACCTCCTGATTCACTATTCTCTCCTCCATTACGCCACCCCTTATCTTAACATCATTTGTAATGCTTTTTTAATATATTGCTCCGTCGTGAATGTCTCTGCACCAAGCTGCTTTGCTACTTTTTGCACTTCTTTATCCGAATAACCTAGTGCCTTTAAGGCAAGAATGGCTTCATCTAGTTCCGTTGACTTCGTTTCTACGCGCTCACTCGGTTCATGAAATAAACTCGGAAAAGCATCGGGAATAATATGTTCCAGTTTCCCTTTTAAATCCAAAATCATTTGGCGTGCTGTTTTCTTCCCGACACCTGGGAACTTCACAAGAAATGATTCATCCTCCTGTTCAATAGCCTGAACCACTTGATCAACTTGACCAGATGCTAAAATAGCAAGCGCCCCTTTCGGACCAATTCCCGTTACACCTAAGAGTTTCATAAATAACGCCTTTTCTTGACGTGTTTGAAATCCATAAAGTGCAATTAAATCCTCTCGAACATACTGATATAAATAAATTTGAATTTCTTTTTTTAATTGATTGGAAAAAACAAAAGGATTTGGTGTCACAACCTGATACCCAATTCCCCCATTTTCTACTACTATGTATTCGGGTCCAATATAGTCGACCATTCCTTTTAAATAATCATACAAATCTCTTCTCTCCCTGATTTTGCTGTATCTCTCATTGTACCATAGATTGAGGAATTTGCGGAAGGAAGAATCTATTATCCTAATGAGCGGAGTTAGAAGGCATCGAATATACTCTATATTCCTTGATTAAGTTAGTAAATTGCTCCTTACTGATAATCGGAATACCTTGCTGTAATTCCTCTTGTTGATAGGCCTCGAGCTTTCCAACATCCAATTGAAAGAAAGTATGAATCACTTTTTCATACTCTGGTTTTCCATTAAAAATAGACAACGTTCCATCTTCTGTCATGCCAAAATAACCATTCGCTTTAAGCAAAGGAGAAATATCATTTTCGAATTTATGCAGCACAAGATGTTCTTTTGTCTGTTCAACAATTTGCCACTCTCGATATTTTTTTTGAAACTGAGCCATCGACCCAATGACTTCCATTACTTTTTCTTCGCTCAGCTCTCCATCTAAATATTCGCGTTGAAGAATGACCTTTCTTTCAACAGGCTGGTACTCTTGAATCGATAGTTCTGCTGATCCCGTCCAGACGAAGGAAAAAAACAGGAACATGAAACAAGCTAGAATTCGTATTATCATAACCCTCACCTCTTGCGGTATCTGCTTTTTTTATTAGTGTGACCGAATAAAAGCTTTTTAACCAAAGGCTATGTTAATGAATATTGTTTAACAAAGGTAAACAAAAAAGGACTGACCCCAAGATTGAAGTCAGTTCATGTTGATTACCTAAGATGATCCTCGTGAATGTCCAGATTATCGAATAAATCATCTGCATCTAAAATCACTGATTCTGTCGGACCTCCATCACGTAAATTGTTATCAAGTGTCATCGTGCGGTAATATACCCCTGTATCTGTTGTTACATGAAGATTTCGACCTTTAACAAGCGGCTGTACTTGTTCGATAACAACATTCTTAATCGCTCTTGCTTGTGCATAATCATCAAGCAAAACCGTTACAAGTACATCCTTTTGCATCACAATTGCCCGAGTATCCTTCACATTTGGAATAGAATTGACCTGACGATTAATACGATCGACGAGATTACCTTCATAAGAATTATAATATGAAGACTTCGCATGAAGTGGTTTACTCGCGTGACCATGATAATTGCGGTCCCTTTCACTATAGCTATCATTGCCATTGTGTAAATCATCTTCCACATCATCTAACATCGGTATTTCATTATTTATATTTCGAACAAGCTGATCTTTTTCCGTTGACTGATAGCCCGTTCGGTTAAGGAAGTTTTCATTCTCTGTTGCTTGTTGGTTATTACAGCCGCTTAGTCCCACTACTACTGCTAGGCATAAGGTCCCTATCCATAATTTCTGTCGCAATAACAACCCCCCTTTGATTGCTCATTTATAGCATTGATAACAAGGGGGGATTTTACTCTGTTAGTTATTGCCCTATTTAGAAACGAGCTGTGCCAGCTGCTTATTCAACTCCATTCGTTTCTCAAAATCTTCAACCGTTATTTTCCACACATGGTCTAAACGAAAACGTGTTTTAAATAAAAGGTTCCACTCACGAAAAATATCAGATGGATAAGCAAGGGCATACAAAAAAGCTGGATTTTTTTTATATGCTGCAATTTGCTGATACTTCCAAACGTCCTTAGACGGGTTATCCAAATGAGGTAAAATCCGATTCGCATATTGTAAATAATCTATCATACGTGGAGCTTTAGCAATTAAATCAAAATCAATTAAAGCCAGCGTCCCGTCTTCTTTACGGAGAAAATTATGATGGGCACAGTCTCCATGAATAATCGTATTGGTTTCTTGATTTATCTCCTTTTGATAAGTCTCTAAACCCTTTAAGGACCACTCTGCCCAAGCAATCCATTCTTCCAAAATAGACTCTGGAATATGCTCACGAATATATGACATATTTTGCCGGAATAAAGCTAAGCGATCTCTCCATTTATTTAATTGATTATAAACAGGAAGTGATGGTAATGAAATTTGGTCAGCGCTGTTATGGAATGCTTCTAACAGCTGCGCTCCTTCTTTTCGATTAGACTCATTAGCAAAATTAAATTTATTGGCACTTGGCGGCAAAAATTCAATAAAACTGTACCACATGCCATCTAGCCGAAATGGTTCTGGCTCACTATACATACTATACGTACGGTCAAAACCCATTTGTTTTAATAAAGAGGTCAATACTTGCTGCCGATACCATTTTTCACGACTAGTAAAGCCCTTTAAAATAAGGGGAGGATGATTTTTAAAGGTAAGTAAATACACATTCCCTTGAAGTCGTTTCATTCTCTCCGGTCTGCTTTTTAACGTTTTAATTTTAGAAAGAAGGCGATTTTTATTAAAAGTCATTGCTTTCCTCAGCATACGTTGGCATACCAAATGTCTCAGGCGCACGAACCCCACCGAATTGATCTGGAATAAAAGGTCCTGGCTGACCGCCAAAGTGTCCTGGTACATTCATGCCCGGCTGTCCACCGAATGGAATAGTCGCATATGGATTATGTTGTTGTGGCGGATATGGATTCAAACCATGCTCCCCCGAATAATCCTGTTGCTCTGCTGGATTCTCTCGTTGAGTATTTTTATATTGACCTAGCATATGCTTTGGCTGAGCATACATGTTTAGAACTGGCTGTTGATAAGGCGACTGTGTTTGGGTTCCCGTAAATGGTTGCTGATACGACGGCGGCGCTTGGGTGCCTGGCTGTTGATATGATGGTTGTACTTGCGTTCCCGCAAATGGCGGCTGGTACGGCGACTCTGCCTGTTCGTCTGACTGTTGATACGATGGCTG
>NZ_JBALMU010000085.1:20165-21082 GCF_036962285.1 Bacillus sp. JJ634 | reverse complement strand
TTCTACGCCTGTCATCTCCCTATTGTAAATGCCTTAAATAGACAAAAAATGGCCAAAATAAACCATATACGTTCATTATTGGCCACAGATAATACTAAAGCATTGTTTTTCGTGATATTTCTAGATGTTTTGAGATATTCAATAATTTATAAAAAGATTATATTAGTAGATTTAAAATGAAATCTAATCATTTGTAATGGAAATAGAACCGATACCGATCACCTGAAATCGAACTTTCGTTATGGTGTATGACGACATGTTGGATTTTATAAGCCATATCATTTCGTGGCAGCGTCGAAAATTTTGCTAAATGTTTAAAAGAGGGTCTTACGACCGAATTTGTCAGGTAGGCTGATTGAGTACTCCCTGGCATTCTCGCTTTATTTAGCGCTTGAATCATTTGTTCAGCAGTCCCTATTCCTACTCCATGTGCAAAATATGCACCATCTTCGAGAACAACCGCATTTTCCCCTCTCCACCAAGGGGTTTCTGGATGAAATTCCGGATTATTAAAATAAACAACATCTCCGGGTAAGAAATAATCCGTATTAATCGGTTGTATGCCCAGTTCAGGATCAGCATACCAGCTGTATAAATAGAGGCCTTGGAATATCTGATTAAATACATATTCGCCCAGACTGTTTAAAACGGCATGATAATAGATAATTACCTTTGCCGTGGCACATTCAAACGCATACAGCGAACTGTTGTTGTAAATGTCTTGAATCGCATCAGATGGCATTACACCAGGCCTCAGCTGGAATCCGCCGGCATTTGTCAAATACCAGTATTCGGGATTACAACGAGAATAGGAAAAGGGTTGGAACTGAGCATAACCTTGATTCATGGCTCTTGCACTTACTATGATGTTTTTGCGTAATTTGAGTTCAAACGATAATTCATCGAGAGACTGATAC
>NZ_JBALMU010000085.1:662-20151 GCF_036962285.1 Bacillus sp. JJ634 | reverse complement strand
TTTGTTGAACAATTATCCTTTCAATACTGCCAGACGGCCACATGCTACTTTGTTGAAACTTCATCCCCGATATGTGTATCATACGATCCCTCATTCCAATCTTAAGTATCATTCTTATTATTTATTGTATTGAGGATTCGTTTTAATGTGTATCGCCTAGGGTAAGAATCCTAATCTAAATTTCCCATAATCTCTATATAATTTCAAAAGCATTTAAAGTATGGTTGCTCACTGCAGACTTTCCTCTAAGCTACGAACAAATAAAATGGTATGATAGTAATGTCATTAACACTATACAGGAGGACTCCATGAAAAAAACTGTCAAAGTAGTAGCTGCTATTATTGAAAATAAGGAAAAGGAAATCCTTTGTGCGTTAAGATCGCCTGATATGAGCCTTCCTAACATGTGGGAGTTTCCAGGCGGAAAAGTCGAGCAAGGAGAAGACCTTCACTCTGCTATCGAAAGAGAAATAGCCGAAGAGCTAGGATGCAAAATTAAAGCGAATGATGTATTTAATGAAAATACACATGAATATGATACATTCATCATTACGTTAATTTGCATGAAATGTACAATTGTAGAAGGCACACCTATTCCAAAAGAGCATTCAAAACTTATTTGGCTTAAACGTGAAAACTTAAGCTCGCTTAAATGGGCTCCTGCGGATGTTCCGGCTGTTGAGGAATTAATGCGGTCATAGAATGATTTAAGTACTCACTTAAAGATAAAAAAATCTCTTTACACATAGGCAAAGAGATTATAAAAACTGAAGGATTTCTTTAAATACAATAGAGGGTTGTTCTACTAACATCTGAGCATTTACAGTTTTTTCACTATCAGCATTTTTAATATGTAATGTCTGTTCTGTTTTGTTCATTTGAATCGTTATATCTTTAAAGGTAAACGTCTCTACACGAGATACTTGCTCAAGGTTCGAATGATCTAAATCCATTTTAATGTTATCTGAAATTCGCCTTAACATTCTCCATAAAGTAGTTTCCTGTTTGTTTTTCATATATAACTCAGGAAGTTCTCTCGCTTCATTGAGTAACGTTAACGTTGTCATCATATACGTAGCAATTCCGTACTTGACAGGCTTAATAATATGCTCTGTATCTCTCCAAACATCGATAGTCAGACGGATATATTCAACTTCACCTTGTCTGTATGATTGTATTTCTTCAATCCGCCCGTATACGGAAATACCATTGTCCAAGCCTATTCCCGCTTTTACGTAGAGCGCGATGTATTTTGCTTCTTGCCAGCCTTTTCTCAGCTGCTGTTTTGGGATCTCGTAATATCTATTTTGTCGAAAATCAAGATAGTCCGCTTCACTAGCAACTAAACCAACAAGTACCTTCTCTTCTATGCTCGATTCCCATTCCTCTTTCGTGCCTCTAGGTAAAATACCCTCTTGCTGAATTTCCTCAGGACTTTTTTCAATCAATCGCTCCACAAACTGCTCTACAAGATTCGTTGCATTTGGTAAAAAAGGCAGCCCGCCAATGTTGACTTTATCTATACTTTCATAAAAATGATGCTCCTGATATACAGCTTCATCTGACCATGGAAATAACACATACGCACCAAAGGCCGTGCGTTCATACGGTCCATTATTCATCATAACCAGTGAATCACGATATCGATGCATCGTGTTAATATCCTCCTCTAACGGACCAGGAGATTGATAGCGTTTTTTATAATAGCTGCCTTCTTGTGCATAATCGATTCGATATTTTGCATCGAACACATAGTTATAACGATAATCTTTCCCTTTCTTCTCAATCGTCAGCATCGTATCTGGTTTTTGTGGAATGGTTGGCAGGTTCTTCTCGTATTTTTGATAAGTAAGTTCAATCTTCTCCTTTGTAATAGGATGTTGAAATACTCTTTTAGCTGTACGATTCGCCTCTAGATTGACAAATAATCCTTCACGATTCACTTGAACGATATCTTGACTTAGCAACGGATACTTCTTCGTTAAGATTTGCCCTAGCTTTAAGAAAGTCCAATATTCATATAGTGTTGCCACATCTTTCACAGACATTTGATATAGCTTTCCTTGAAGCATAAGTCCTTTGGAAACAGTTAAGAAAATTTGAAAAGCATCACGATACCCCGGCGCCATCTGGAGCACTAAGCTCATCACGGATTGATTAAGCGGGCCAATCTTCCTCCAAAATTCTGTTTTCCTTCTCTTCTCCAATTGCTGTTTCATCTCTGTCAGTCGTTTCATTAATTCCGGGTCGGGCTTTTCCTTCCAACGCTTTTTTTCCTTCTCAATACTTATCATTAAATCATCAAGCTTATGAATAAGCCTCTGCATCATCCACTTCACATAGCGATTTTCCATCGTATCATATTGCAGCTCTTTCTTTGGCTTTACTCCAGCACGCGGCATCATCACTTTGCCATGAATCTCAATCCCGTTCTCTACTTCAACAAACAACTGACTTCGTCTTTGCAAATATTTACGAGAATGAGAATCTAACTTGTTAAGCTGATCACCGCGAACTTTTATATAAGTTTGTTCTAATTTATGATGAGGCTGCTTTTCAATTCGATTGATCGCTCGAATAAACTGCTGAAAGTGCTTCGTAATTAACCGATAAAATTCAGCCCTGCTTGGATTTCCATCAAGCTTAATACTAGCTCCTAAATACGTTTTCTTTATAAAATGGAAAGCTAAGTTATAGATTTCATCATTGACCTCTGAAAGCAGCTTTCGGTAATCTTTTTGATAATCAAGCTTTGATGGAAAAATTTCTAGTGTAACCTCTGCTAATGACTTGTCTAAAGAACGAATTTCAAATGTTGTATAGCCTACTTCATTTTGAAACTGAAGATTGCCCGTCAATACTCGTATCCCTGCTAATTCCATTGACGTAATTGACCGTCTTAGTAACGGATGCTCATGATAAAATTCCAGCAGATGATTGTTTTTTGGAACGACAATTACTTGATACGTCCCATTTTCGAAAAAAATTGGTCGAACCTGTTGGGAGGCTGTTAACGCTTGTTGTTCAATATCATACACTTCAATAGTCTGAACGGTTTCACCATGAACAGAAAACTCCATCGTATCATGATAGTCCATAACTCGATATTGTTTTAATCCTTCATAGCGATGATGATATGGCTTTCCTTTAATCACTAATGAAAATTCATCAGCCTCTATTTTGACTAATTCAACATCATCACGAGATCCAGAAGGAAGTGAACCCATCATCCCTTAACCTCCTAAGCATCTCCAACACCTTTGCCGCACTATTTGGATATTTAGCAAACTTCATACCATTGTCATAGCTTTCAAATTCATCAGTATATTCCTTACCTGTAAATAAGCGATACAAGCCCATTAATAGCTGCTCAACGCGTGTGTCGCTTCCTGAAATACGCGGCAGAATTTTTTGAAGAATGCAGTGATCAAAAGCTTGCTCAAAAGGCATCAGTTCACTCTCTTCGTTGTAAGCTAAATAAAAACAAATTTCATCTCTAACTCGATAACCAATATGGGCATTCGTTAACTGTAACGATTGATTAATATGTTCTAATTCGGTTGTCACCTTGTGTACGAGCTCCGGATTCGCTGAATAAAGATCTTTCAAGTACAGGTATTTCGAACAGAGCATGCTATTTCGGATTGCAATTGACTCCACTTCGCTTTGCTCCTCAAGAAAAGCTAAATTCGATAGCTCTACACGATTAAACTCAATCGTATTCGCACGATCGAGCACCTTTTTACTAAACGGATAGGTTGTTTCATCCATATTAACCGTTCCAATGATGTAAAGGTTCGTTGGCAGCTTAATGTCTTTATTCTCCGACCCATCCCTAAGAAGAGTAGACGTAACCATCTCCCCTTCCTGCCACTTCCGACTCTCCATCACACTTAAAATATCACTAAAATAATGCTCCACTCGCGCTAAGTTCATTTCATCCAACAGTACAAAATAAGGCTTCTCTGGATTCCTGTCTGCTTCTAAAATCGCCTTTGTGAGCGGCCCTTTTATAAAATCACCCTTAATATCCGTATATCCAAGCAAATCCGAACCATCATTCCAATCAGGTCGAATCGGAATCAAGACAAACTGACCATTCTCTTCCCTAGCCCCCACACTCTCTGCAAACCACTGAACAATTTTTGTTTTTCCAGTACCAGAAATGCCGGAAAGAATGACGAATGGTTTCGTTTTGATAGATAAAAATAAATTCGTTACTTCCTCTTTTGTGTAGAAGAAACCTTTGGATTGTATGTAGGAATGGATGTGGTGGATTAAGTCTTTATATGAGATATTCATATAAGATTGTTCCTCTTCTTTAACAACTAATTTTAAATCACCTATAGAATAGTTAATTAGTTTATTTTTTATTTCTTCAGGAAACTTTTCAGCAAAACCATTAAAAAGTTTTTTCACAAAGTCCTCTGTGATCAAGTAAAAATACCCCATATTGACTCTTCCATTTTTATCAAAAGGACCACCTTCTTCGATACACCATTGGATTGGAATCTCACTCTTCTTTACTGGAAATTCAAGATTAAAGTAATCCATTTCCAATAAAAAGCCTTTTTCTTTCCAGCCAAGATTAGATAAATCCGCAGGCTGTACACCTTCAATTGCCTTTTTTGTCACTACACCAACGGATTTTAATTCCTGCATGGAATAACAAAAAACTAAGTCTCCCACCTCAGCTTTCAATAAAGCAGTATGATAAGACAATGGCCGATCCTGCTTTGACTTTTTCGGTGCCCATAAGTATCCACCGGATCTTTGTTCATCATGAGCTCTTCCCTGATTCACCCACCAAAAATTTCTTTTTATTTGAGTCCTTTTATTTTTCAAATGAACCTTGTAAACATATGGTTTATCCGTTTTATAAAACTCCATAAACTCTTCAAATTCAGGAGGCGTTATGACAGGCTTCTTAGAATTTTCTTCTTTATGAGAAATTATATAATTGTATGAAGCATCAAAAAATCTTCTTAGTAATACTTTTAACTCATTATTTTGATCGTAGCGAATTTGTACTGATCCCTTAGTTTCTTGTCGGGGATTAAATACTAGATTAGCTTGATATGATTTGCCATCTATTATCAATTCAATATTTCTTTTATCTCCAGGTTTTAAATACTCCCCATTCACCTCAGCAAAATCATCATAAAAATCTAAGGGGATCTGAGAACCATAGTTAAAAATAGACCAATCTACTCTTTTTCTTCCTATTAAATCTTTAACGCCATCCGGCTTTAACCAACTTCTTACTTCTTTCATCTATTCATTCACCTTAATTCTTGACCTATAACACAAAATATGGAATTACATTTTTGTTCCGAAAAGATTGAGATTTATTTTAATCTTTATGTAAACATGCTAATTCAATCAAATAAAAATAATATTAATCAATATTAAAAAAAACTATTTTTGGATCAATCAGCAAAGTCCTGTCTAAAAAAGATTTCTTAATTCGCATGAAGTTTCGGGAAGATAAGCACAACTATAACAGTAGCTCCTTTCAAGTTATTGACACCTTAACCAGAGGATTTTTCTATTTCTGAACAAACTGGATCGGAACTGCACCACCTTGCTTTATCAATAGCCCTGTACACTACAGAGAAGAAATTTTCTTTATTACCTATTCTAACAAGGCCTCCAAATTCTCCCTTAATACCACCTAGTGATGTATAAATTGAGATTCCGCATTAATAATTATCATTAAAATATTACGAACAGTGCCAGATACCATTTGTTATTAATAATTCTTCAAAAAAACACAAATCCATTCACATGATTATATCCACCTGCTAGATTCTTCAAAAAGGCAACATTTTACGAAAAATCATATCTACCCTAGATTCTAAGTGCCATACTGTTTTAGCTCATACCTCTCTCCTTTATATAGAAACAAATGACTTAGATGTTTTATGTATAGATTAAATTAAATATGATAATGATGAACAGGATCTTCTACAAGAAGATCTACTTTTGTTCCTAAAAGAGCAGTATTTTTATATCACCTAAATCGAGCATTTTAGATTTCTTCGCAAAACCAATGCTGAAATTCCTTCTTTAAATATAGAAGAAACTGAGATCTTTAACTGACCTCAGTTTCTAAATGAAAATCACCAATACTTACATTTCTTTTCTCTAAACCGTTTAAATCTATACTATAAGTTATTTGTACGATATGCTTTGGAATTTGATTGCCTTTGAAACTTTTTGGAGTAATTTTTGGAAAGTCATTATCAATTGTATAGGTTGAGCATTCTAGCAGTTTGTATGATTCTTTACGAGCTGTACTGCCTTTATTGATTCCTAGTGTTTCTAATCGCTCTTCAATATACACTGCATCTACGCCTTTTTGAATAAGTATTTCTGTCAAATCTTGAATTGAGACTCCATGTGGGCTTTTCTCCATACGACAGAAGAAAAGTTCCTGGGGCTTATCGCTTAATAACTGGTATTGGCCACTAATTTGAATGATTGATTCATATCGATTAGTAGTTGATTTAACCTCATAATAGCCATCTTTAGAAACAAGATCAATAGTTCCCCCAAAAGGTCCAAACCATTCAACTTCCTTCGAGCGAGTAAGTAAGTGAATGAAACAGATCATTTCAGCAATAACGCTATAAACTTGGATATTACGATTAGCATTCCCAAGGAGTTCTTTCATATGTAACCACCACTTAAGAGGTTCTTTTGTAAGCATATTTCTAGTCTCATTATTTGGTCCAAGTTCAACAAAATCTCTACAAATTTTCGCAAATTCATTTCTTAAATGATTTACATCTGAAGTAATTAATAATAGACGGATTGTTTGACCTTCAATTGAATAGTCTTTTGTGAGAAAGTTCATTTTTGAAAACTTTTCGTTTACTTCAATATGGTCATCAACTTGAATTGCAACACCATTAGCATTGTTTATCTTTACAACCCAACTACCCTTTGCGCTATCATCTTGAATTTCAATTATTTTACCATCTTGTAAGTTCGAAAAATGTGTTTGGATTGTTTCTAGTAAAGTCATATAATAAACACCTCCTAATCAAAGTATGGTTTAATTGTTTCTGCAATTGCTTGAGAAAGTAACGGAGGTACCGCATTACCAATTTGTTTAAATGCATCGCCCATCGCACAATTAAATAAGAAGTCATCTGGAAATGATTGCAATCTTGCCGCTTCACGTACTGAGATGCCACGCGGCTCCCATGGATGTATATGACTGTATGTGTCAACACTTAAATGTGCTACAAGCGTATGCGATGGATTATCCAACTGTAGTTTCTGCCACTTTCCTGGGAATTTCTCAATAGAATAAGGTGGTACCATTTCTTTTTTTAATTCTTCATAGCGTTCTGTTTGTGGCTTGATCTTAAGTCGTTCACATTCTTTTTCAAACAAATTCATTGCAATTTTCTGCGCCTGTATATAATTATCACCAGGTTTCATTTCCGCAAAAATAGGAAAGTCACGTAATGTTCTGCGAAAAGCATGTCCTGTAACTAAATGCTTCGGCAAAACGTTTTCACGCATTCTGTGCTGATAAGCATTTTGTGGTCCAAATTTATATGGAAGAACCATGTTGAGCTTGTTTAGTTTGTAAGGCGATTTGGGTGTCGGCAATAAAGATGGCAAATCAGAGATTGCTTCCTCAACTGTTACCCAATAAGGAAGATGTGCTGAAGGCTCTATTGCCAACCGGTAAAATCGTGTGTTTTTAAAATTGCGTTGTTTTCGAACGTACGTACTTCTAGGACGATGCGTTGGTATTGGCAAAGTTAATTCAGTGGTAATTTCCTTTTTAACTGCGATGACAAAAATCCGTTCTCGCGTTTGTGGAACTCCAAAATCTGCTGCGTTCAATAATGTCCAGTAAGCGGTATAACCTGCATTTTCCAGTTTTTCACATACAATTTCAGGAATGTTTTTATTATCGAAGTTAGCAGATTCCGGCACATTTTCCATTACTATTGCACCGGCATCTAACTCTAGAGAATGGCGGAGGAAGTCTTGATATAGATAGCCCCTTTTATCTCTTGTTGCTACTCGATTTTCACCTAATGAACGCAGCTTAGCACGTCCTGCAATTGAATAAGCTTGGCACGGGGGTCCGCCTATTACAATTGGCTTTGATTGTATAAAGTTTGTAAAAATAGTTGAGTTGTTTTTAGTAATATCTAAATTCAAATGTTCACTTTCTTTACCATATTTCCAGTGAAGATTATATGATGCGGTAAGTTGAGCGGATTCATCAATTTCCATTCCTGTTACAATTGAAAATCCTGCTTGTAAAAAACCTAAAGCTAAACCTCCGCATCCCGAGAATAAATCAACCACTTCTTTATTTTTCATTTCCACTTGGTTTAGCAAAGTATTCAAACAATCCTTTCACATAAGCATCGGTACCGCCATCTATTAAGCTAGGTTCAATTATTTTTGTTCTAGCGGTACTTAATTTCAAAACACGACGAAATAAAGAAGTTCTCTGTGATCCAGGAAGATCTTTATAACTATCATATAATTCTGCCATGAGCTTACGTGAAAAATCAACTCTATAACCATTCAGACCTGTACGCTCAACAAGTTGAACAATGCTATCAGTTGTATTATTTTCTAGAACTTCAAATGTTGCTTGTTTAGAACCTTGCCAAGATAAATGGATATACCACCAAATTGATTTCAACCAAATACGTCGAGGATGTTCATAATATCTTCCTGCTTTTAACCCATGACGCTTGTAGACAATATCTGGGATAATAGTTATGGATAAATATCTCCAAATATCATCTTGTGCAGCTAAACGGTCTTTGAACCCAAAATCATCATTTAATAATTCATAGAGAGCTAGACCTGTATGCAAATCAATATCATACAAATCTGGTGTTGTTTTTTCCTCATATAGAGGGTTTTGAACTTCATTAATGGTTTTTAGCAAAGCTTCTCGTAATTCTTTATCGGCATATTTGAGTTGTTTTGGTTCTAAGTTAGCCTCATGTAAATTTTCAAACTTTTTCTTAGCATCTGATTTAGATAGTTTCATTTTTTCCCAAGTAGAGGGTTCTAGCCAGTTTATTTCACTCATATTGTTCTTCTCCTAATCTTTCAAAATACGCACGAATGGATTCAGAGAGTTGCTCAGGAGATTCGAAATTCCAATTAAACGTTGTTATAAAATAATAGATTGCTGCGCCGATTGATCCTTCTTCGAGGTGTTCTCCTTGTACAATATAGTCCCATTCAGGAAGAGATTTGACATGTGTAATAATAAGTGTCAGTGCACTAGCCATTACTTCATTCTGTAAGTAAGTACCAACCTGAGAATCGTGTTTTTCTAAGTATTTAAACCCTGGATGTGCAGAGTTAAAATAAATACACACGTGCTCTGTATCAAAGGAATCAATTGTGGCATCGTCAATATCATACTCTATAAACCATAACGGTTTCGATGGATCACTAATTTTTTGAATTGGAAATGCAGACATATTCCCATCAATATCAATCACTTGTTCAACAATTGTTCCAAGCATCATACCTGATATATTCGCTTTACCTAATGTTGGTGTTGCACTAGCTACTTTAACATATAAGCAAATATTAATGCTGAAACTACCATAAAACATGTTTTTATTTAATTCTTCTTGGAATTTAATAACTATACTTGAACCTGACCCTTTTTTGATCTCTCCAATAGGATGAATTATTTGCTGTGCAGACTTTTTAGATGCAATTTGTAACGAAACACCAATCGTTGCATCATCACTTACTAAGCCACTCCTACCAAAAAGAAAGTCTGGATTATTGAAGATAATTTCTCCTTCAATACTTAGTCCGAAATATCGAAACTCCCACGTAGAATGTATATCTTCTAATACTGCGCCGGTACCATCATCACTAAGCACTAGCTCTTCTCTTTCTCCATCCTCATTGGTATATGAATACTTAAATAAGAATAATGGACATACTTTGTTCTCAAATGTATGATCGAACATTGTGTATAAGCTTAACGCACTACTCATGCTTGTCCCTCCTCAAATTTATGTGCTAGTGAGAATTGGACAAAAGGATCTGTATTATGAATAGTGATAGATCCTTCAAGGGTTAGAGGTTTACCTTGATTTTGGACGATTAACCGACTATTTACTTTGTATAGTTGAGAGGGTACAAGTGTAAAATAATTATTGAGCCTCTCCTTATTATTTGCATCAATCACAACATCATTTATCTTATTGATGCAAATATCTTTAATTTCAATTGGAAAAGCAGTACCTATACCATTTTTTTCGTTTTCCCAATCGTCTGATTTAATAGCCCCAGTTTCTGATAATACAATTAATTCAATATTTGTTCGATCTACTTTTGATGACATTCTTAATACAAAAGTTACAAGTAAATCGCCAAGGTCATCACAACGCTGATTTTTAATGACAAAATTATCTTTCCTCATACTAGAAATGTTAGTACTAGGTGATATTGGTGTTGAAGGTATCGATCCGTTTAATCGCTTCCCATATCCCCTAGGTGGCAATAAAAGTCTGCCTAATTTTTTTGAAAGCATTGTCGTTCCAATAGATTGTTGTTTTTTTTCATTCTGTTGAAAAATATCAGCTAGTGCCTTTCGTACAGCATTTTTAATACTAGATACTAATCGAGTAGCTTTACCATCTACTTGGATATTAGACCATGAGGCATGATCAGCTTCCTCACTATGACGTAAATATTCTTCAAGTGTATTAATAGAATTAGTTTTAAGCTCTGAGTAAGAACGTGGTACAAAAATTGCTAATAGATATTCTTCCTTATTAACTTCGATGTTATTGCACCATTCACCGCTTAGCTCATAGTTTATTAGCATACCTGGTTTACGTACATAAGTAACAATTGGTGAATTCATTGTGTCACTGATATTTTCACGGTTAATGTATTCAAATGGACTTAGGGAGTTAATCGGTTTAACCATGCCAAGCTCTTTTTTGGAATATTTTTTGAACGCGATTATTCCACCATTCGGTTCGTTATTCTTAGCAGGCTTTACAATGCCTCTAAGATTAACTTCTTGGATATAAACGTTCATTTTTTCTAAATGCTGTTTTTCTTCTTTTGATTTAGGAGTAGCTGCTTTGTTGTAAAGATACTGAATTTCTCGAAAAGTATATTCCATATCTTCTTTTGTTAATCTGTGACCATTAATTCGAAAATCCAACCATTTTCCATATTCATAACTAGGATTATCTAACCTTGGTGCATACCAACGTTGAACAGCAATTTTCAGATATGATTCAATTGATTCTTCCCACCATGTTTTGCAATCATCATCTGACGTCTGTGACAGTTTTTCATCTATGAAAGGAATAATAACTTTTGTACCTGTTTCCTCATTTTTAAATGGTTCAATATTTAACGCATGCAGAATATCATATATTTCTATAGTATCCGTAATTGGCATTGTGCTATCTTTTCCTGCTTCTAATTCTTGCCCCCACCAAGCAATTCCTCGATTCCATTTCGTATCTTTTGGTAATACAGTAGTTTGTGCATCCTCATTTTCTACTAGTGTTGCGGCAAGGCGTTCTTCATATGTCCCATCGTCATTTTGGATTCGTGTATAGTAAATAACAAGTCCGATCCCCAAACGAAAGTACACAGTTTTACCAAGCCCCCAAGAGCCTCCTGCCCCCTCTTGTGTTTGAGGATGATTAATCCCATAAACAAGCTTGTAAATGTTTCCTGCTTCTTCAAGCCCTAATCGATAATCAATGTTCCCAGTCAACCCCGTGGTATTTTTATCACTAATATACAGTGATTTAGGGTTGCTACCATTGAATCTCTCAATTAAATTGTTTTCAATTCCTTCAAAATGTTTTGCTAGCGAAGGAACATTAATTTCCCTTGTACCTATGTCAACGACTACAGAATCGTACTGTTCTGTTTTTAATGCTGCATCCAAACTATTCTGAATGGATTCGCGAGCAAGTAAATCTAATACAGGTAGGTTGTTATTTTGCAATGACTTTAACAGAGAACTTCCCGTTTGAGACATCTTACTGAACCCAGCTATTTCAATTTTCAACTTTACTCACCACCCTCGATAACTTCGTATTCTGTCTCTGGACTGTCTGGTAATTCAATTGTTAAGCTCGCCGCCAAGCTCGTTCCATGTTCTTGTCCTGGAATATATAAACTCACACCGATAATATCTTCTTTAGCTTCCAATGCGAAACGACGTCTAGATCCTTTCTCTGGAGAAGAATCTTTGTCTATATAATAAAGAATAAGTTGAGGAGTTTTACTTAACCCTGCTTTTTTACGCACCTCACGCACATAAGCCATGGAAGACTTTGTAAAGTCTTGATAATCTTCTGGTAGTAGAGCTAAACCTTCTTCATCAATATCTGCGTACAAATCACTGGGAGCACGTAAAACACCTATATTAATAAAATTTGGATCCTCTTCAGCAGATTTCCCAAGTCTTGAACGGGATACCTTTCCAACTGAATGACCTGCTATTTCCCACAGCTTGTCATTATTGCCACCTAGTTTACCTTTGCTTGAAACTAATATATTCCAATTAGTAAACCCAGCCTCTTGAGCCTTTTCTTCATACCATTCACACAATTTATCGATTTGCTGGAAGGTCCGTGATTTTTGATTAAATTTAAATTTTGTCAAAAACTCATTCTTCACTTTTTCAAAATCTACACTTCTCCAATAGAGACCATTCTTGTTACGAGTTAATTTAGGTGATCCTAATTGTTCAAGGAATGCCTCTGTAACTCTAATATTTTCTTGCAGTTCATTAATATCATTATTAAATAATGTTGTTTGGCTTGTTGTACCTGAAAAGTCTATATTTGTTGGTATTGCACTTTGACTTCGATTTTTAGCAGTAACCTGCATCCATGAAACCTTAGGAGAATTTTTAACTTTTGGACCGTATTGAACAGGATCGTCCCCTTGTAAAGAGTATACTTTTAGCTCTTCACGCAGTTCTTCATCCAATGTAGCAAGGAATCTGAATTTTTGTTGCGTATCTTTTGTCATCCAAATACGAGGTAGCATTTCATACCCTTTGCGATAACCGAACCAACGCCCCATTTGCATTAATGTATCTGCTGTTTTTGATGTACGTAAAAAATAGGTGCTTACCAAACCTTCAATTGTCAAGCCACGAGATAAGGTACTCCCACCCACAACGATAAATGCCGGTGCCGGTGATGGATACAGATGACTTTCAACAGGTACATCTGGATAAGCTAGGCGTACGTGCATATCTTCATCATTAATTCCGTTGTTTGCACAATTATCGATACATAGATGAATACCATCATGGTAATCAAGTTGGCCTTCTTCTCCTAATTTAATATGAGATAATTGTTCTTTAAGACGGCTAATTTCCTCTTTGATACGATCAAATGTAGGGTAATCTTTGATTTTAAAAGGATATCCCTCAAAGTCTAATTCAAAGTCTTCGAGTGTCATTGCTAATTTTTCTTCTTCATAGGTTTGTTCACATACGCTTACCCATGCACCTGTTGAAAAAGAATTAATATATGATTGAATTGCTTCTGCAATTTTCAAATGGTCCATCTGTGCCTGACTTGTATGAACTAGCATGCTAATTGGTTTCTTATATTTGCGATAACGCATTACAGCAGTAGCGCAAAAGAACCAATGAATTGCATTTTTTAAAGATTGGGGGATATCTATACGATGGCCTTTATGTACCTCCTTAATATGTTTTTGTTCATCTAACTCCTCTGTTGTACTAATCTCTCGAATAATACGTAAGCCTCGAAACTCTTCAGACTCATCAATACCGAAAATTTGTTTTGGACCAAAATACTCCTTAGCTGGGTTTAATACACCAATAAAATCTTTAGGATAAAGCGATTCTGGCTTGGCTTCATTTAAAAAGTTTGCATATGGAGTAGCCGTGTAGCTGATATAATTCATAGCTTGTGGTCTACCTTGATCTCTACTGCTAATGTTCACAAGTTTTACAATTTCACCATTAATTTTTGAACGTTCCTCTTTTGAAACATCTTTTGTATTTATACCAGCTTGGTCAGCTTCATCATCTATTACTAGGATTCGCATTTGCTTAAGCTTTTGTGGATCTTCTTTAAGCCATGCATTTAAGTTTTGTAAACGTTTGCTGTTTTTCAAGCATACTGTTAAGTAACGTTTTGAATCATTTTCACCCAGATGTAATTGGTGTGTTCGCTCAGCAGAGTCACTATGCAGAGAAGGTTTAGAAATGCGTGTCCATGCAAGGTTTCCTGGCTTATCTAAATCTTTAATTAGTCGATCTTCAGTCTGTTTACGTAAGTTTTCAATAATACCAGATAATACAATGAATACATTCCATCCCCAATCAGATGCCATTGCCATTAATCCAGCCATATTCGCAGTTTTTCCGGATTGAACATTACCAATGACTAGTCCTTTAATAGGACCACTTTGGGCAGTATTTATATTAAGTTTTCTCAAGATTCCTTCAGTTGTTTGCTCTAATTCAATAATAGACTCTTCCGTCCAACCACTATTTGATAATGAGTTTCTATAAAGTTGCCATGATGATCGTTGGTCTTTTGGAGTCTCCATGTCATTATCCGCATTTGAAGCAACAAGTGTACTTCGCTTAATTCGTTCATCTAAACGTTTAGAATTTTCATCTGCCTTTTTCAACTCATTCCATATCTCTAACCACATTTCAGCAGTAAGGTCTTCAGGGTAAACATCATCATCAATAAGTTGTTCTAACTTATTTCGTAAATGAATTATATCTGAGCCACCGTGGAATTGAGCGCCAGCCCATCCTTTTTTTTGTTGTAGTTTCCATATTTTATCTCTATGCTCATCATATCTAGGATCATTATATCTTTGCACTAAACTAGCACTCCTCATTTTAGTATTTTCACATAATATTATTTGAATCTTGTATGTTAGAGTGAAGCAGATATTTTAAGTAATAAAAATCTTAAAAATTACTAAATTATCTTAATGTTTTATATTATTAGATTTGCATGATTATATTTAAAAAACAAAAATTTACAGTAGAAAACCAATAAAAGTTGCTGATGCCACTTAAAGCCCTTTTTTAAATAATTAAGTGATGTTACATTTACCATTTAAAAGTAAACAAACTCAGTAATACTTTGAATCTATCGCTGTCTTAACGAATGAATCACTTTATTAAAAGCTATTCCTCGTAGATAGACGGCGAACAGATACGTGAATTGTACAATTACCCAATATCGCTTGATGGCCAGTCTAATGCGATTCTGTCATCGGTTATTAAAACTAAGCTACCCATGCACCTACTTAAATAGATTTCAATGCTCACCATCTCATCTATAATGTGAGTGGAGATGGTGGTGAACTAGTTTTAAGAAATAAAAGCAAATTCCATTATAGTAAACCATAATTGATTTCTCGTTGATGTGTTAATCTATTCATTAGACAGATACGCTCCTTTGGTTTAATGATTGGGTGAGAATTTTCATTTAAACTCAAAAGGATCAATCTATCTTTTTCTATACTAAATTATAGAAAATATTCGAATCAAAATTTCTCATTCTAAATACCCTAGTAATTTTAGCATATTATTCGACGTATATATAACTTTTCTCCCGATATTCCTCCCCTTTCTAAAGTTGGAAAATATTTGATAAATCGAATTCCTCATTGCATAAAATTCCAATAAATAGAAAATAATAATCAACAATTCAAACGCCCCTTTACAAAACTACGCTCGACAAGATTCGTTTATTTAATGACAGGAATAAACAAAGGCTATTAATAAATATACAGGTTCTATACAAGTATACTTGACTTTCTATCCTTCTTTATTTTTGTACCAGTTATCTAAATGTTTATAATTTTATTTTAGTAAACTAACTGCGAGGAGGTGTTTATTAGTGGCTGATAATATGTCTAAAGAAAGCAGAACAAAAACAATGAAGGCCATCCGCTCTCAATCAAGACTCGAAAACCACTTTACAAAAGAACTATGGCGTAGAGGATATAGATTTAGGAAAAATGTTAACTCTTTATTCGGTAAACCAGATTTATCTATACAGAAATATAGAATAGTCATTTTTATAGACTCTTGTTTTTGGCATGTTTGCCCTATTCACAACAACAAACCGAAAAGTAATCAAGAATACTGGAATAAAAAGCTCTCACGCAATCAACAACGAGATATCGAGGTAAATAATTATTACATCGAGAAGGGTTGGCATATAAAGAGAATATGGGAGCATGATATAAAGCAGGATTTATGTGCTGTAGTAGATGACGTCGCGAATTTTATAGATAAGATTAAAAACCAAAACAAATAGCCATGACTCCAAGATGTTTGTCAAGGCTAAATAAATGCTACATTATATTAAAAATGAAATCTGCTCTTCCTTAGGAGCATCATCATTACTTGGCTTTTTTATCTTTTGCTTTGCTGTTGAACCTTTTTTACTTTTCTTTATTTTCCCTGTTAATAACATCTCATTAAGATCTTCTTCCCATTTAGAAGTTTCTGTATCATATGTTATTCCTGCAAAAGATTTTAATATTGCTTCTATGATTATCTTTGCTCCCTCTGGTGGAACAGCCATACCAATCTGTCTTCTTACACTCTCTTTACCGCCTAAAAATTTGTACCAATCCGGAAATGTCTGCAGCCTTGCTCTTTCACGATTAGTGAGAGCACGTGGTTCACTATAATGATACATATGTGTACCACCACCTCCACTACCTGTAACTGTATATGCAGGTGCATCCGGATCTAGTCGCTTATATATATTGGACAGTTTAGCGCCCTTCACATTTAATCTTAAGTGTTCAGGTATCTCTTCATACCATGCATTTTGTCCAGGTGGAATATGCTCCAGCATCTCAATTACTTTACTTTGATGCTTTGTAAATTCGTGATTAAAAGCATTTTCTGATATAGGCCCTTCTTCCAATGCTTGGCGAGTTGTTTTCCAGTGTGCTGGATTTTTAAATGGAGCTCTCGGTACTTTAAATTTCCATCCAAAATCTTTACGAATACCTACAATGATGATTCGGTGACGTGCCTGTGGGATTCCATATTGTTCAAACTTATAGAGATGAGGAGTAATATTGTATCCTGCACCCTCCATCTCTTGAAGTATTTTAATAAATGCATGTCCACCATTGGCAGATTCTAAACCACCTACATTTTCTGCCATAAACCATTTAGGCTTATGATGTTTTAAAACTTTTATTCCATACGTATATAAAGGACCATAGTCTCCATCTAGGCCTTTTGATTCTCCAACTATTGAGTAGTCATTACAAGGAAAGCCAAAAGCAAAGGCATCTATCTCCGGAAGGCTAGTAATATCTAATTTACGTACATCACCGCAAATTACTGTTTCAGGATTGTCTGGACATATATTATGACGGAAAGTTTCACAAGTCGCTTCATCATAGTCATTAGCCCAGGCATGTTCTACTTTGTACACTTCTCCTTCTTTTTCAACTTTAGCCATTTTAGCTCCAAGCGTTAAACCACCAGGACCACAAAATAACTCTCCTTTTTTAAATATCATTTTCGACAACTCCAAGTGTTCGTACTTTGTTCGATAGACTAAATTATACACTATACATTAATTATTGTGAATAAACAAGTCTTCCAAGGAAAGAACCAAAACAAGATGTCTATAAGGAGTCTATATCTGACATCGATATAACAGAATTATTCGCAAACAATATTCTAAGTGCATTATGATCAATCGGATTGGCATTGTATCGTTGAAGCAATCTAATTAAATTACGAGCAGTAATTACACTGCCGCCTACATTTGTTCGGTCAGATATATTTTGAACTTGAGATCTAATATTTCTTCCAAAACCATCTGCAACATACATAAAAAATTCAAAATTATTATACTGAGACTGGTAGGTTGGTATATAGTTATTTACCATCCTATTTCTATGGTCATTATTAATTGTATAGCTTCGATATGCTTTTGTATCTATTATCCCAGAGTAATTTTTCGGCGACTCAACAAATATATCAGGATGTAAGGCGTGATTGCCAATATGTTCTGCACCAAAACCTAATTGTCCAAAAACCCCCTGGGTTGCGACTTCAAATTCCTTTGCAAGTTCTGTTCCGCTTATTGCCATGTTTAAATAACTCGCTTCAAATTGAGAAAACGTATCAGGTCGAAAACCATCTAATGCATCTTCTACTTCACTAATAGTATAACCAGTTGTATCAGCAATTTCACGAACTAAGGATGCAGTAAAATTAGTGATAGGTCTTGTCCCAGCAATATGAAGCAAATCACTCCGAATTCTTCTTTCTCTATAAAAGTTATCCGTAACAGCCTTTTCACTGAAATTGCGATTATCTCTGTTCTGCCTAGGTGCTAAACCAAATCCTCTTTGAAAGTTTTCTATACCATAAGGATGATTGATGTCAAGTTTTCTTAAATTCGTACCGTCATTTAAAATTTTATCTACATCACGAATTCTATTAGACGTTAAATAAATACTTCCGTTTGAATTTCTTTCTATAAGTTGTGTGTACTCTAAATAATNNCAATATCCTCTAAATAGGCCAACGTTTTTTCTCTTGAACGTAAACCAGTTGTACTACTTTTATACTGTTCTTCAAAATCAGAAGACAAAATTGCATCCCCATAAGCACGGTAATTGATTATCTTCTGTACCACATGTTCAAAACATTCATGTGATTCATTCTCCCCCTCTGTGATTACAAAGCGGCCAATTTCCTCTTTAGATAACGTCTGTATTCGGTTATCAGCAAGTAACCTTAGCAAAAATCTAAACGGTCTTATTTGGAATCGATAATGGATATTTACTCTGCTTCTTATTGAATATGAAGATGGATACTGCAATTTCAATAATTGATTGGTGATAATAGGGACTGGAGGCTGTCCTGCTAATAATGCCTCTCCTGCCAATGTTGTTCGAACAACATTCGAATTTGTCTCTTTAAAAATAAGACCTAAATTGGATAACCAAGATTCATAAGTTCTGGCTCCACCTGCTCTCCTGTCACGTCTTTCCCCTGGCCTTTTTAATCCATATCGTTCTAATTCTAATTCAAAATCCAATTGTCGATTCAGGTTACTTCTCCAATTATCTCCCATTGTTTGTAATGTAAAAAGTGAAAGCACATCTACAACTGGATATAATTTCCTTTTATTGCGTGGAACTTGCCAATTGTTAATCATAATGGTATTTCCCCCATAAGTTGTCTGTTTTAATCTTATAAAAGTTATATAAATAATATAGCCAATACTATAACAACTATTTACAAATATAGGTATGTAAGAATTATGACTATTTAACTCTTGAAAAGATTTTTTATCATTTTTTCTTTCACAAGTTTCACTCCATCGTTCTTCAGTAGTGGGATCGAATTAATATTTAACTTTAATAAGTATATTTCCAAAAAATATTTCCAGTTAGGAGCCAATGATAGTTCCACTAT
>NZ_JBALMU010000085.1:0-639 GCF_036962285.1 Bacillus sp. JJ634 | reverse complement strand
CTTTTTTAATTTGATCAAGTAATGTTCCATTTTTCGTTTCATGCTAAACAAACCCGATGACACTATAGATCTTTCTCTGTCTCAAAGAGTGAATCTTGACTTCGAAAGCGGTTCTATTCAGATTAATAGCGAAAAGGTACATAAAAACTGCTCAATCATCCATACAATATCGTTTAATAGCTCATTTACTGCAGATCCGATGCCCCTAAACGATTTTCCTTCTGTATGAGAAAAGTGATGTCCACATGATAAAGATTAAAGAAAAATCATTCGTAAATGAATGATTTTCCTTTTCTATATCATTTAGAATAACCCTGGCAGGTTCATTCCTTTTGTGAATTGTCCCATTTTTTGATTTGCTAATTCATCTGCTTTCTTTAAAGCATCATTTGTTGCTGCCAATACTAAGTCCTGCAACATTTCAATATCATCTGGATCTAAAACTTCAGGTTTAATCGATACGTCAACAATTTCTTTGTGGCCTGTCACAACAACCGTTACCATTCCTCCACCCGCTGTACCTTCAATCTTCTTTTCGCCAAGTGCTTCTTGTGCCTCAGCCATTTTCTTTTGCATTTTTTGCATTTGTTTCATCATATTTTGCATGTTTCCCATGCCGCCACGCATCCCCATTTTCTT
>NZ_JBALMU010000084.1:0-11720 GCF_036962285.1 Bacillus sp. JJ634 | reverse complement strand
AAAAGATTAAAGTATTAAAGTACTAAATTATAAAATCTCTTAGAAATTTCATAATTTAGTACTTTAATAGTAAAATGGGGCATTTAACCCCCCCTCACACCACACCCTTGACGACTTGCGTCTAAGGTTTATTTCAACCCACAGTATGATCGAGTGCCTCCGTTAATAACGGTAAGGAGACATCACCGAATCTATTTATTCATTTTTCAATCACAAATAGTTCTTTATAGAGAACAAATAGTGTAAAAAAATTTATTAAGTTACATTTTTATATTAAACAGTCTTTGGAGAAAACTACGAGAATTATCATTTAAGATTACTCCTAGTATCTTATCTTCCGCAAACTTTAAAATCCTGGTTGTTTCTAATGCATGCTTTAATTCGGTTTTACCATTACTATAGACTAAAATAATTCCGTCGCAATAGTCGGCGATTATTTTTGTATCTGTGACTTCTCGGACTGATGGTGAATCGATAAGAATTACATCATAAGATTGCTCAACTGTTTTTAAAAAATTTTTCATTATCTTCGAACCAATTAATTCACTTGCATTGGAAATCATTGTTCCACTTGCTAACACATCGAGTGAACCAATTCCTGTTTTGAAAACCGTTTCTTCTAAGCTAATATTTTCATTTAATAGAATATCAGTTAACCCGTTTGGGTTCGTGATTTTAAAAATTTGATGAATTGAAGGATTTCTAAGGTTAGCATCAATCAAGAGCACCTTATCTTTTTGTTGAGCCATTGAGACCGCTAAATTCGCAGCTGTTGTTGATTTTCCTTCGTTCATGCCAGGCGAAGTAATAAGGATTTTTTTCATTACTTTATTGACCGCTGTGAACTTGATATTAGTACGAATGGTTCGATATTGCTCAGAGATGAGAGATTCTGGATATGAGAAAGTGACTAAATTTCGTTGTTTAGTGTTTGTATTTGTCGTTCGTTTATCTAAAGACAAGGAAATCACCTCATAATTCTATTCCTGCTCGTTTAGATTGTTTAGTAGCAGTGGAATTGTTTATATTTTGAAGATTCTTCTTAGTATTCGTGTTCCTCTTATTCATTTTCGATACTTGACCAATAACAGGTAGTCCAACTAATTCCTCTATCTCTTGTACTGAGCGAAGGCGATAATCTAATGTATTTAACAAGAATACAAGACCAACACCTGCTATCAAACCGATTATTCCATATTTAAGGATTGTTGAATTTTCATTCCCATTAATCGGGTATGGATTCACTTTAGCATCTGATAAATAGCGCACATTTTTAAACCCAACAATATTCGGCACTTCTTCTTTAAATATTTTTGCTGTTGTATTGGCAATTTCTGCTGCTAAGTAAGGATCCGGACTGACAACACTAATACTTACAACCTCTGAATCATCTATACTTTCGACTGTAATATTCCCAGCTAGTGCTTCTGGTGTCATTGGCAACTTCATCTCATCGACTACTTTTTGAAGAATTGTTGTGTCTTTGATAATAACTTGGAGTGTTTTCATTTTTTCTTTAGTAGCTTCAATGATAATTCTTGTCGATGTTTGATAAAGTGGTGAAGAAGTTGTTGTAGTAAAATAACCTGCTAAGGTAAATAAAACAGTTAAGATGATTACAACCCAAAATCGTCTTTTAATGATATCAAAGAGTTCTTTTAAATTAATTTCTTTAGCCGTACCATTGTTTGTATTGGAAATATCCTTCATTAAACCACCTTTTCATTCTTTATTAAGAACTAAATTATCATCTTTAAAATTCTGAGTTGCTGTATTAACTTTTTAATAAAGGCTATCATATCTATTATTTTAGTTCTATATAAAGAACAAGTCAATTGGATTTTACAAAATATTTCAAATTTCTCTGAAATATCACGAAATTACTTCCATCTGTTTGCCGAGTAGGTGACTAAATAACCCTGTACTTTGTTTCGATAGTTCGTTGAAACTACCTTGTTGAATAATCTCTCCCTGCTCCATAACTATGACCTGATCTGCAGTACGAATCGTGGACAAGCGATGAGCAATAACGATAATCGTCATCCTTCCTTTAAGTGTTTCAATTGCGCTTTGGATTTTTGCTTCATTTTCTGTATCTAATGAACTCGTTGCTTCGTCTAATACAAGTATGGAAGGTTTTCTTAAAATAGCCCGAGCTAGTACAAGTCGCTGCCTCTCCCCACCTGATAGCCTAATTCCTCTATCACCAATGAGTGTATCTAAGCCTTGAGGAAGCTTCCTCACAAAATCTGCAGCTGCCGCAAAATCCAGTGCCTCCCAAATATGTTCCTCGCTTGCATTAGGTTCAATTAACAATAAATTTTCCCGTATAGTTGTGTTAAAGAGGAAAGGATCCTGGGGAATATAGCTTATGGATCTTCTTAATGATAACAAATGTTCACTAGTAAGAGCGATATCGTCTACCCTTACTTCTCCTTTCTCTGGCTGATTTAGTCCCATTAAAATATCAATTAAGGTACTTTTTCCTGCACCTGAACGTCCTACAATCGCTGTCATACGATTGGTTGGGATAAGTAAATTGATATTTTGCAGTGCATATGCACCTTCATTTTGTTTATATCGAAAATATACATTCCGACAATCCAATCCACATTTGATATGGAGAGGCTTTACGTTTTGATAATCCCGGTTATATAATTCCCTAGCCTCCAAACATTCATTTTGTAAATGAAGTAATTCCTTAAAAGATGGAATAATAGATCCTAGCTGCTCCAAATTGGATTGAATTCCAGAAAACCTTGGCCATAATCTTGAAAAGATAATTATAATTAACATTAATTGTACTGACTGAGCTTGGAAGATTTTTATAGAAAAAAACACAAAAATAGCAATTAAAAAGGCAGAAACGACTTTGTATATAAATTGGGAAGTTGTATTCAACTTAACCATTTGGATTATATTTTGTTCTATTTTTTCATTCAATGAAAGAAACGACTTCAAATGAGTTCTTTCAAGAGAATTACTCTTAATATCCTTAATTCCGTTAAATTGATCTGTTATACCTGCTAAGTATGATTGTGTTAACTGGAAAGTTTCTTGCCCCAGCGTCTGGGATTTTTTTATAAATGTTTTAGAGCAGAAGATAAGGATTAGCCCAAAAAATAAAATAAAACTAGTCATTTTTATAGACAAATAAAGGGCTATTCCAATTTGAATCAAAGTAAAAATAAGAGATGACAAAAACTGAAGAAATAAATTAATACCTCCACTTACTCGAAAGATTTCATTTGTCATTAAATGGATGATTTCTGATTTCCTCTTTTTTAGATAAAATCCCCAATTTGCCTGCAATAAATTTCGATATGTTTCTTCTCTTAAATGTTTGATAAAGCTTTGTTGAATTTTGGCACCTAATATTGTTTGACTTCGCTTAAAAATCCCCTGACCTACCATTAGTAATACATAGATGCTTAAAATGATTATTAAACTAATCGTTTCTGGAATTCCTATGAAAAACTCGTTCATCCAGCTTAAGATAGGAACTTCCGTTGTATCGATGTCTAAAATTCCTGTTAGACCTATAAGGGGAATTAATAAAAAAACTCCTACTCCCTCTAATAAACTTATTAAAATCATACAAAAAAGATTGATATAAAGAATTTTTCCTGAAAAATCATGTATCCGTTTAGTAAAGTACAAGATTGACTTCATATCTATATCCTCCTATGAGAGTACCTATCTCCTTGTTTTTCTCCATGCACATAAAAGAGGACGTAAGGGGAAATAGAAAAAATGAATTTTTGGGGGTAATGGTAATGTCTCGACATCTATAGGAAACGGATACATCCAACTTAAAACATATAAGAATTTCTGACGAGTGGACATAAGAGAATACAAATGTCGTTGATGGTATTTAGAAATTTTATCAGGAACGGGCTCTGTATGTAAATTCACCATTTTTTCGAGATAAAATATTGCCTCTTGTGCTAAACGTACTGGACGGTTCCCTTGAATGACTGGCTTCATTTCTTTCGTTATAGAAGTACCTAACAATTGTGAGCATAAAATAATCGCTTGTCCACCTATATGCAGATAATGATATTTTTTTAATAATTGTTTAAGCTCAGGCCAATTCAGATTTTGCTTTAGTATTTGATGAATATCAACTAACCAACGAAGCCGTGACCAACCATGACGCGCACCATGGGTTACGAGAAATAAAAACAAATCTTCTTTTCCTAAGGTATATATAGGAAAACTAGTGATTGAACTAATTCTTTTTCTATCCCACAATTTCTCAAAACTTGGTTCCTTTCCAGGACCAGGATTTAATCTCCAATGGACTTCAAGCTTAATTTTTTTTTCAGGATGATAAAATGTGAGATGATGATGTCTCCACTTCCAATCACTTAATACAGTTTGAAAATAATCATCTTTTATATACCCTGTCTCTATGAGGAGCATTTCAACTTTTTCAAGGCTCTTTAAGGGCACTAGAACATCTAAGTCACTGGATGTACGAAGGGAAATATCTCCGTACAGATCTGAACCAAGCATAGGACCTTTTAAAAAAAGAATACGAATCTGATTGTTCATTAATACTTCATTGACTTTTTTCATTTCCGAAGTTAAGTGCAGCATTTCAAAAGTATTTCTTTTATAATGATATTGTATGGTTTGTAACACAGCTAACGGAACCTGATTTTCTGCTTTTTTTAATTCAGAAAATAATAATGGATACACACGATGGTGCAGCGATTGCTCAATAAATAAATTCCAATTTATATCCTTGAACCGGACTTCATTTAGTAATTGTGCAGGATTATAGTTTTTCTTTATGATTTCTTTTATTAGTTTTAATTCTTTTGGAATAAGCGCCAACTCAAGACTGATATTCTTATCCATTACAATCTCCTTAAATACGATTATCGCTAATTTTTTTAGCAAATTTTCCAACAATAGTGAATTTCTCCATCCCCTCAAAACCTGTAATATATAATGCACCGCTACGTAACCAAGCATGAGCGATTAATTTTCCAGACTCTTCTTTTGCAGTTCCTAAATACAAAGTACTATCTATCTTTCGCCTTTCTAACATTTTCAACCCTGCAATAGCTTTGACTAGACATTGACTTTCCCAAAAAGTATAACGGCTCATGATATTAATAGCAGAGGATATTTGTTTTAATGTCTTTTCATTTGAAATTGCAGTAAATGACGTTTCAACCATTTTCTCACCTAATGAAGGAGCGATTTTAGAAAACGGAAGACTTTTAAGAATTCGGGCCCAGCCTAAGAATATAAAAGCCTCGATTAACAAAAGCTTCATTTTCATAGTTAGTGATAAAAACAACCTAAGCTTTCTCACAAATATTGAGCATCCTTTCTAGTTCTTATCTTTCTTCAATTTGTATTAGCCCTTCTTTATATAAATGTTCTACAAAAGATATTACTTCTTCCTCACACTTCTTTTTGTCTACATCATATTCAAGAAGTAAATGATTGATAAGATCTGAGACAGAGATTCGGGATTCTAAAGTATCCCAAATGACACCCCCAACTTCCCCCAGATTATAGTATTTTCCCCTATCAATACTCAATATAACTTTTTCGCCATTCATGTCACTTACAACATTTCCTAAACCTTGAGCTAATACATGATTTAACGTAATGTTTTGGTTCTTAATCATAATTTATTCCTCCCTATTTATAATCTCTAAAACTAAATCTGTTAATTGAGGAGCAGAAAATGTAGAAATCGGTCGGCATATTTGGTAAACGTCAATCAGATTTAACATTGAGGCAGAAATTGTAAAATGCCAATCCATTAATCCTAAATCTCGGATAAGAAAATTACGATAAGTATGATAGGAAAGTGTACGAAAACGCTCAAGTCCTTCTATAGGATGTATGTCTACCTTCTCATTTTCAGTTTTAACTAGTTCAAAAACACCTGCTAAGGGTAATGCTTCTACAAAGTATTGAGTATGAACAGGAACACAGAATTTGGTCTCCCTTCCATAAATGGAACGATATTCATCCATGTTCATACCAAACTCTATTAGACTCTCCCGCCATAGTTTTTGCTGAGGATAGGCAGGTGTTACATAAGGAATATTGTGTTCTGAAAGCGATATAGCAATCACATCATCCGTAAGAAGTTGATATCCCCGATTTAAAAAAGCTGTAGCCAAAGTTGATTTTCCGGCTCCTGAATCACCGATGAAAACATAGGCTTTTCCATCAATTGCTATTGCACTTCCATGTAACGGAAGTACTTTTCTCTGCATCAATAATGCGCCCATACATGTTCCAAGAACATATAGACGAATAATATCTTCTTCATATTCTGACAATGGTGAAATAACAATTTTCTTTCCATTCTGGATTAAAAATATAGCAATATCTTCAATTTCGAACAACACTAGATTTCTCTTTATAACAAACCGTTGTTGAGAAGAAGATAATTCAAACCATAACTCAGATAAATCATCCTTTTCAATAAAAATTTCAGCTAATTCTTCACTATTTCCAGTATGGAGAGGCAATTCCGGTAAAGGAATATCACTTAAGACTTTTAAGCCAAAAGCTTTGTACGCCACTTTATTAACAGTTTTCAACATCCTCTTCACCCCAACTACTTGACAATATCGATAGTAAAAGCCCCCATACATAGTAAAATTGTACAAGGGCAAATTACATAAAAAAATCCAAATAAGTATACTTTTAGGATTCGTGATGTCGACCGTATGCAGGCTCTCCATTATAAGCCTCATCATGATATCCTTCATATCCTGACGCCATTGTCATATCAATGTCAAGCATTTCCAATTCTGGTTTTTGCCATTGTTTCATAATTATCACCTCCTTTTAAAAACTTTTGCATGAATCGATAAACGATTAAACTTCGCATCGAAATCCTATAATCGGCTTGAATGGCATATTTGGCTAAAGGAGGCTGTTCACTAACTTTTGAAATCGCAGCTTTAACCACTTGTGGATTTAAAAATCGGAAAATTTCAGAATCATTTTTCAACTCATTGAGCTCCTCTATAAATACATTCCATGAGGGTATCATACGATAGACCCAATCAACACCTTGGACTCCTCTGACACTTTGATTCAACCTTACTTTATCTGGTAAAAGATTCATCATCGCATTTCGAATAAGAGCTCGATCTAAACCATTTTTCACATATTGGTTCTCTGGTACTGATAGACAAAACCGGACGACTCTTAAATCATTTGTAGGATCCCGTTTCCATAGTGAGTATCGTAAAGAAAGTTTCGTACTAAGAGTGTTCGTTGCATTCCAATGATACAACTTTTCAAAATGTTTTTTTCTTTCTGTATATACATTTGGAATAGAAGAACTATCAGTATGAATACCCTGTTCATTTAGTTTTTCAAATACCCTAGTCTTTACAGCTAATTCAGGGTTTATTATATTTGGAGAGTCGCTGGTTACAAATAACGGCGAATACTTATTAATAAAAGGAAAAGCAATCTTCCCAATAATCGGAAGTAATTTCAATTTGTTTTCACCTATATTTTTACTATATAAATGTAACTCTTGATAAAAGCGAAACCACTTTATTTTCTTTAAAAGTTCAGCTTGATATTCCAAGGCTGGTCCCCAAGATATCGTAAAGTTTCCCCTTCCTCCATTTAATAAGACACCTATATTACTCTTACTAGCTTCATAGAAGATTCCCTTTAACCAAATGGAGTTTTCAAAAAATTTATAAGGCATTTCCATAATGTCTAGAAAATCATCCAATTCTGTCAGAGGACTTTTTCCTGAAAAATCCAAATAATTCACCTTAATACCTCCGATATGTTGAGCAGTAGCTTGAATAAAAGGTCGTTCATCAGCAATTTTTGATTTTGGGGTAAAGTCTACAAAATCCTGAGCTGGAATAGAACTGAATGTCTGCAATGCTTTTTTTTCTTTTTCTAAAGCTTTGGATGCGTAACTAACCACTGAACCTGAATCTAATCCTCCGCTTAGATGAGCTCCAACCTGACGATAAGTACGTACTCGCGATACTATTGCTTCTTGTAACACTTCTTGTAATGCCTCAACGTAATCTTCATTCGACTTCAATTTAAGCTTCTTCTGTGGAGTAGAAAAATCACAGTACCTTCTAAATGTTACTTTCCCTCTAATTACTGAAATACTATGGGACGGGGGTACTTGTTCTACATTTTTATAAACTGTTTGATAAATATCGACAACATCAACTACTCCCGATATAGCCAAAAATTCAGCCAACCACTCTTCATTCAAATTCCTCTCAAGATAAGGAAGTGCAAGAAGTGGTGCAATCGTCGTACAAAAAGCAAATTTGTTATCATTTTTATGAAAATACAGCGTCCTACTTCCAGAAAAGTCCCTTGCACCAAAAAGTTTTTGCTGTTTTCGATCCCAAATCATAAAAGCGAAATCACCAATTAAAAATTTCGGACACTCTTCACCCCACTTTAGGTAAGAAAGCAATATTAGCTTACTATCTGGCATTCCTTTTCTATCAGCATAATGAACTTGTAATTTATCAAATAGTTCTTGTCGATTGTCTATTATGGCATCAGCTGTAATAGCTAATTCAGAATCATAATCATGATAAGGAAGTTGTTCACCCACTGATTCCGGTGTAATCCACTGTGCATGACAACCAAGAAAAACATTCTCGTCATACCATGTTTGTATATCATCGGACGGATATTTTTGTAACGCTGTCATAAGTGTTACACTATGTTGCAGATTAATAGGTTCGTTATTTAGATGATAGATTCCAGCTATTGCACTCAAAATTCATTTCCCTCCGATTAAACACGACTTCAAATTCCCGCCCGAACGTTCTTTATAAAGAACGTTACTAAAATTAAAATATCATTTATATCATAAAATGTCAATAAATAGAATAAAATAGAGTAGAGGGAAAATAAAGTAGTTTATTTTCGCCCATCTCACAACACCGTACGTATGGTTCGCGTATACGGCGTTTCAATTTATATTACAGTATGTACTTTTAGATAATGTTCTAAAGCAGAGGGAAGCCCCCTCTGCTTTAGTCTTTTGTTTGAAATGGCTCTTTGGACAACTTTCGATAATCCTATATACCAGTAACCTTTTCGACAATAGGTTAATCCTTTCGCTTCTTCCTCCGGAATCCCTAGCTTCATGAGTGATTTGATTTGTTTCTTCGATACTTTCCATTGTTTCCAGATGATGACCCTAATTCTAGAGCGAAGCTTCATATCTATTCGTTCCGTCACTTTTTTCATATTTGCTATCCTAAAGTAGTTTACCCACCCGAATATGACTTGTTTCAGTTTCAATATTTGATAGTCTAGTGGGACACCCAAATTTCGCCTTGTCAGTTTTCGAAGTTTCCTTTGAAATTTCTGTATTGAACTTGGGCGGGGTTTTACTTGGTATCTCTTATTTTTAACGTCATAATAATACCCGAACCCTAAAAATTTTAGTTCTTTTGGGCGGGAGATTTTACTCTTCTCTACATTAACTATTAATCCTAGTTTGTCTTCTATAAATCTCACGATTAATTTCATCACTCTATTCGCCGCTTTCGACTATACTACTGTACATCCGCAAGACCTCCCAGGGTAAGGCAAACTATCTTTCCTCTTTTACTCGCCTGATTTACTCTACAAAGTTACGCACACCTTTTGGACTTTGACTTGTTGTGAAGTCTCATCCTTTTATAAAGCCTTAGTATCAAATTTCTGTTCGTCGAGCCAAGATTTTATTCCACGCTTCCTCCAGCCCTTACCTCACGATAAGTACCTTGCGCTTCCTTAGTGGTTGGTCGATGTGTACCCCCACAGTGGACCTTCACCACCTAGATAGTTGCCATGCCTGGCACACACAAAAAGCCGACCATAAAATGATCGACTTTCATCACATTGCTTTTTAGTTCACCAAACGTTCACCTTTGCCTTGAGCCTTCCAATGATCATTACGGAGATGAACTTTTTGAATTTTTCCGGATGCTGTTTTAGGGAGCTCTTCGACGAAGGTAACTCCTGTAACTGCTTTAAAGTGTGCTAATCGTTCTCTTGAGAACTTAATGATTTCTTCTTCAGTGACATGTTGATTTTCTTTTAAAACAACAATAGCATGTGGAGTTTCACCCCATTTTTCATGAGGAGCAGCGATAACAGCAGCTTCAAGAATAGCTGGGTGCTCATATAATACTCCTTCTACTTCAATAGAAGAGATATTTTCTCCACCACTGATGATTACATCTTTCTTTCTATCAACAATATCAATATATCCATTTTCATCGATTGTCCCCATATCTCCTGTATGAAGCCAACCGTTTCGAATAGTTTCCATTGTTGCTTCTTCATTTTTCCAGTAGCCTAGCATCGTACCATGTCCTCTATATACAACTTCACCTATTTCTTTTCCATTATGAGCAACTTCTTCTCCGTTTTCATCAACAATTTTGAGCTCACAACCAATCATTGGATACCCTGCTTTAGCCTTCACTTTAGCTTGTTCTGATGGTGATAATTCAGGTAATGATGATCGAATCCTGGAAATCGCACTTACTGGAGAACATTCAGTCATTCCATAAATTTGAATGAATTCCCATCCTAATTCCTGTTCAACACGTGTAACAAACGCAGGTGGCGGCGCTGATCCGGCAATGAAAGTACGGACATCTTGCTCGAATTCAACAGGATTCTTCGCATGATGCTCTAGTAAAGCATTTAATACGGTTGGAGCCATGTTTAAAACAGTTACTTTACGAGCTTTCACTAGATTGTGAATAGCCGCTGGAGTAGCTTTTCTAAGAAAAACATGAGTAGCCCCGTTTGCTGTATAGGAAAATGGTGTACCCCAACCATTCACATGGAACATCGGTAAAACATGTAAGTATACATCACGGTCTGTAATACGGAAGTGATGCATAGTGCTTAGGGCATGAAGATAATTATTGCGATGCGTTAACATGACACCCTTTGGATTTCCTGTTGTACCACTTGTATACAGAAGGCTGCATACATCGTTTTCATCTAATTCAGCACGATTGAAAGCATCAGCAGAATATCTTTCTAGCCAAGCATCATAATCGATTTCAGGAGTTTCCTTGTCTTTATAATGAACAATAATATGCTCAACCGTTTCTAATCGCTCTTTAATCGGTACAATAAAATCATATAAATCTTGGTCAACAAATAATACTTTAGATTCACTATGGTTTAAAATGAATAAGTAGTCTTCAGGTTTTAATCGTATATTAAGAGGAACCATAACTGCTCCAAGCTGATACACGCCATAAAATCCTTCGAACATTTCCACTGTATTCGATGCTAAGTAAGCAACATGATCTCCTTTTTTAATTCCAAGATCTTGTAAACCATGTGAAAGTCTATTTACTCTTTCATTTATTTCTCGATATGTAAATACTCTATCATCACAATAAGCTGCTTCTTTATCTCCATATAAAGCAACTGCTCGATCTAAAAAGCGCGGCAACACTAATGGTACGTTCATGTTCTTCACTCCATCTCAAAAGTTTGAATTTACTGAATTCTCTGTATAATAATATTCCATTTTTTTGAAATAACAGTTATCATTCCATATGTAAAAGTTAAGTAGATAATTATTTCTTTCTACGGGCCCGTACTCTAACAAAGGTTGATACATTTTTTAGAAGCTTCATTGCCTAAATAATACCATATACTAGATATTTTTACAATATTTTTACTACAAATCCTATTTATAC
>NZ_JBALMU010000083.1:0-13523 GCF_036962285.1 Bacillus sp. JJ634 | reverse complement strand
CCTATCCATTTTATGTATTGGATACATAAAATGGATAGGTAAAAAATTAAGGAAACACTGCCTCTTCATTATGTAGAAAGCAAGACGATGTTTTTTCAGAAAACAAACTGAAACTAACGACCTCACCATCATCTACTTTTTATTCCAACAAGAATTAATACGACCCCTAAAAAAATACATGATATTTTAAACAAGGATAGTTTTTCAGCAACACCTATTAATCCAACGGTTGTTGTTACAACTAAAATAATAGGTCCTACCATAGCTAATGAGCTATTAATAATTAACGCCTTTTCAATATCATTCAATTTAAATATAAGCATTGCCGCAACCATTTCAATACTTGCGGAAAGAAATCGTAATGTTCCCATAATCAGTACCGCTTTTTCAATTACTGTAAACATAGTACCCTCCTTGGATAAAGATTCCTTTCTACATCATTCTATGCTGTAGTTTGGAATTCAGGACAAGTACTATTTCCTGCTGACATGTCAAAACCTTTGTCATTCATTATAAATGTAAACTAACAGGAGCAGATAATCTCTAATTTTACTCCCTGTTAAGCACACAATAAAAGCGTAAATTCATATATGAATTTACGCTTTTATTGTGATTATATCTTTTAAATTCGTCTTATTGAGCTGCATCCTCTTCAGACTTTGTTTCCTTAATTTCTTGCAGTTCAAATCTCATAGTCTTTTTACCATTGGCATCAACCGATTCCCTTAAAATCTGACCGACACCTTTTGCATAATATGTGATGCTATACTCTTCCACACCTTTTTGAATTGTTTTCACTTCTGCTACATTGTCAAAGGTACCAGCTGGAGTTGTAACCGTTTTATCTACAGATTCAATTGTAAAAGTATAAGAATCAATCGTCCATTCTTTTCCCTTTTCTACCGGATATGCTAGCACTTTATCGCTACCATAAAATAATCCTTCTTCATTCTCTGTTTCTAAATACGTATCTGCACCATACCATGTATCAAACTCTTGAGATTTACCAATATAATTTTGTTCGTATTGAATATATCGTTCTTTCTTGACACTGTATTCCTTAACAACGTATAGTTTTTTCGTATCTTTTAAATAACTCATTTCTTTTGGTATTTCTGCCGATTCAATCTTTTCATTAGAGTTGTTAATTCCTTTAAAAACGATAAATAGTAAAAAAACTACAACAACTAGTGAAAGTGCCAGGATGATTTTAACTGAATTTTTCAAATGTCTCTTCCTTTACTATGTAATTTAAACTTCCCCCATTCTATCAAATTTTTTAGAAACCAGTCAAAAATAAAGAAGCAAAGAACGATAAGCATTCAAGTGCATGTCTAAATTCCGATGATAGGTTACTTCTATAGTATAAAAGGCATCCAGAGCGTTCCCGCTCGGATGCCTTTTTTTACCTAAGATGTGACAATTATACGCTTCTTCCACTGTTGTATCATCTTGTTCCGCTAATTTTGGTAATTGATTTCTAATTAATTTTGTACGATTGCAACTATGAAGAAAATATATATGTAGTCATACCGCCAGGGCACGCCTTATACGAAAAAAATCATAAGCAACCAATGCATGTACCCTTCCATCCTTCTTGTTTAAACAAAGAAAAATTTATTTTGTTAAAACCAGGACTTGGATTGCGTCGTTTAACGGATCACATTTTAGAACACTACAACATTCAACCAAATATAGTTCTCGAAACGAATAATATTTAATTCATGTTCTTCTAAATGGATTTTCCATTTAAAATAGAAACAAAGAATTTGGTCATCAAACATTCTCGTTATCCTAAAAGGAGCATACAAATGAAGATTGATTTATTAGTTCATTTATTTGAAGCAAATAGAAATAAAGAAAATGCTATTCCAATGCAAAAGTATATGAAGGATCACTTCCCTTTTCTCGGTATTAAAGCACCTAGAAGAAGGGAGCTCATGAAAGAATTTTTTCAAAAAAGCGGCATATTAAAGGAAAGTTTTCAGACGGATTTTATTGAAGTTTTATGGGAGTTAGAAGAGAGGGAATACCAGTACGCCGCTCTAGACTATATCGAACGGTCTATCAACAAGTTAGACAAGAGTCATCTTCCATTATTCGGAAAGCTGGTTACTACAAAATCGTGGTGGGATTCAGTTGATGTGTTTGCACCGAAACCGATTGGAAAAATTGCGGCTAACTTTCCAGAAGTTATCCCTCAAACGATTGAAGGCTGGGCTTACGGAGACCATCTTTGGCTCAACAGAGCAGCAATCCTTTTCCAATTAAAATATAAAGAAAAGACAGATGCACAACTTCTTTCCGACTATATTGTGCAAAATAAAGAAAGTAAGGAGTTTTTCATTCAAAAAGCAATCGGCTGGGCACTTAGGGAATATTCAAAAACAAACCCTGAGTCTGTTAAAGCTTTTATTGAATCCCACGATCTTCCAAAATTGAGCATCCTAGAAGGAAGCAAATATTTATACTAAGTAACATCCTAAACATGCAGTATGATTTCTCAAAAAAATAATATCCTTCAAAACTATTGAACTTTATTTTTCAACAGTTTTGAAGGATATTCCGTTTAGAAAATGACTGAGATATTACTTTGGGCTGCTCTCTTATACATTAGTCAATGTTCATCTAATTATTTCGTTTGTGATTAATCCAGCCCGTTCTACTATTTTACATTTGAGAACCCAACTTTAAGGAAATTTGTCTAGCTGCATTCGTCACTTTTTGAATTAATTCCGGCAATCGATCTTCTTGATAGCGTGCATCAATTCCCGCTATGCTAATACCAGCTACAATTTGATTTTGATTATTCAAGATTGGTGCACTTATAGCTTTGGTATGATTCTCTAATTCAGATGAAGTAATGGTGTAACCGTTTTTTCTCGCATCCTCTAATAATTGACGGAGCACACTTTTATCTGTTATTGTCCCCATCGCAATTGGTTTTAATTCTGTATTTTCTATATAGGCTTCACGCTCTTCTTCAGGCAAATAAGCGAGTATAATTCGAGAATCCCCTGCATACAGCGGCGAACGCCTTCCAATTGAAGTATATAAACGTACAGGCTGCAACGTATCTATTTTTTCAATATACATAGCTTCATTTGCATCTCTCACAATAAGATTCACTGCTTCTTCAACATCATCTCGAAGTTCTTTCATAATGGGAAGTGCAATTGTTCGAATATCCAAACGCTCCGCCACTAATTGACCAAACTGTAAGAACAATAGTCCTAGTGAGTAATAACCTTCTTCATCTCTTGTTAAAAACCCCATTTCTTCAAGCGAACCCACCATACGATGTAAAGAGGTTTTCGGAATATGAGAAAGTTCCATCATTTCATTAAAAGTCAGTTTGGGATAATTCAGGAAAAGAGTGAGGATTTGCATGGATTTTACAACGGTTTTGTTATGTGCTTGCATAAAATATCTCCCTTCTTGATAAGTGTTAAAAAATTTAAACATCCGCTGCAATTATGTAATATATAAAAGAAATTTTATTCTTTTTCTACCATTACTATAAAACATTATAAACAAAAGAGGAACATTGGATTTCAATTAAGGGAGGTTCCATCTCTTATGAAGATAAAAGGAATTGGGTCAGAGATTAACCACCGACCTCTCACACGCTATAGACTGTACCATGCTGGGTGCACAACAAAAAAAGGATGGAAAATCCATCCTTTTTATTATCCTTAATATTTCTCTACTCCCAAAAAACTTTCAACAAAATTTTTTTACAAATTCATTTTATAGAACCAAAATCACTATGCGGATGACAATGTGATTGAAAACTTCTATATTCATTTTCTAGCTCTGTTAGTGATAACTCAAAAAGATGTTTATCACCTTTCTTATATATGTTAAAAGTAATCAGTTTATCTATTAATTTCTTTCGTCTATCTTCCACAGCTTTCCTAAGAACATTTCCCACACAAATCACTCCTTTTATAAACTTATTATCCAAAATTACATTAAACGCATAAAAAAAGTATGATTTAAACAAAAAATTTTAACTAACTATTTAATAATAAACCACTCTTTTCCCTACAAAACGACCATTTCCTTTATTTTTAATTATGTTACCGAGCTTATCTCCACGAAAACTAAAACTTATTGCATATTCCTCCTTCTAAATACAAAAGACTTTAACTCTTAGGCATGAAAATAGCCAAGAATTAAAGTCTCTAGTGGTCTAGTGGACGAAAAAACTTCATTTTTTCCATTTTAATAAAATTAAACACATAGGTCAAGTGTGAATTAAAATGTAGTACACAAATTCAAGATATACTTTTTTATATCAAGAATAATTGTTCGCCCCATAGACTGTACCTACGCTGGACATGCGACAAAAAAGAAAGCACTCCTGAAGTACTTTCTTTTTACCGTAGAGCCAATGATAGCGCAACCTTCAATTGTTTTAACTTCTGTTCTTTTTGAATGTACAACTGCTCGGCTTCTTTTAATGTAACTTGTGAAAATTGAATAGATTCTCCAGGTTTCAACTGCCCGATTAATGATAAATCTGTCGTAATTACTTGAGCAATTTTAGGATACCCTCCCGTAGTTTGGCGATCTGCAAGTAGAATGATAGGATTTCCATCTGGAGGGACTTGAATAGAACCATTCGATACAGCTTCAGACAAGATGTCACGTTTATGCTGTAGTTCCAATACAGGACCTGATATTCTATATCCCATACGATCTGATTGACTTGAAACCTTAAACAAACTGTCTACAAACTGAAATTTACTTGAGTTTGTAAAATATTCGTACTGGCTTCCAGCGAGAAAACGAATAACTGGGATGCGACTCGGCAAAAACTCTTTTGCATGAACAAACCACTTTGCAGCAGAAAAACTTTCCGCCCACTCATGCTTTAGCATAGTAGAATGTCCATTAAAAGGAACAACATCATCTACTTGTAGAGCTCTTCCTTTATAGCCTCCCATTTGGCCTCTTAAATACGTGCTTTTACTCCCCAGCACTTCCGAAATAGCATACCCTCCCGCAACAGACAAATAAGCACGGCAGCCTGATTTACATCGTCCAAATCGAAGAATAGCTCCTTTTTTCACATAAACAGGCCTCCACATTGGAACCGTTCGTTCATCAATGGTAGGCGATAAATCCCCGCCTGTAATCGCGATTACACAGTCTTCTTCTACTTTAAAAGTCGGACCCATTAGTGTCACTTCAAGGGCTGCTTCTCCCTCTTGATTACCAACTAACAAATTTGCAATGCGTAAAGAATATATATCCATCGCCCCGCTTACAATCACACCGTGTTTTTGAAACCCTTTTCTGCCAAGATCTTGAATCGTTGTTAATAATCCCGGTTTGATAACGCGTAGGCTCACCGTCTCTCCTCCTTCATTTCTTTGTACTCTTCATAAGAAATTGGGTAAAATTTCACAATATCTCCTGCCTGTAATAAACTAGGGGGATTTTCGTTCGGTAAAAATAGTGTTTGCGGAGTTTGTCCAATTAATTGCCATCCACCAGGCGTTGAAATAGGATAAACTCCCGTTTGCATGCCAGCAATTCCAACAGCTCCTGCTGGTATCGTTGTTCTTGGTGAAGAACGTCTAGGCGTGGCAATCTTTTCCGATAATCCTCCCAAAAATGGAAACCCTGGTGCAAACCCAATCATATAAGCTAAATACTCACCGCTTGAATGAATATGAATAACTTCATCAGTCGTTAAATGATTATAGCGAGCTACATATTCCAAATCCGGCCCATACTCGCCTCCATAGCATACTGGGATGGACACCGTTCGATGGGTCATCTTTTTATTCGTCTCTATCTGCTGTAACTTCTTTTTAATATTTGAACAAACTACCTCATAAGGAGAGATTCCAGCTTCGTTATGTTTTTGTTCATTAAAAACAACAAGAGGGTCATAAAAAACAGTTAAATTAGTATAAGCAGGCACGCATTCTACAAGTCCAACAAACGGTTCATGTTCTAGTAACTCCATAAATATTTTTATTTTTTTATGAATATCATATTGTATTTCATTTCCAAATGTAACGACTACTGCGGAATCGCCCAATGGAGATAGTGCAAAGCTAGTTGTATTCAAAAGCTTTCCCAACATAGAACTCAACTCTTTCTATTAGTTATAAAACTCCTAGTTTTTCATCACGAATATCTGTAATAAACATATGTCCTGGTGCATGAGTAATCATAATCGCAGGTTTTGTTTCCATTGCGATTGATTGAGGAGTAACCCCACAAGCCCAAAACACCGGTACTTCCCCTTCACGAACCGTTACTGCATCCCCAAAATCAGGCTGATGTATGTCAGCAACACCAATTGCACTAGGATCTCCAATATGAATCGGCGCACCATGAACAGCCGGAAAACGAGAAGTAACTTGCGCTGCTCTTACAACATCTTTTTGAAGAATCGGTCTCATGCTCGCAACCATTTTCCCATGGAATATTCCTGCTTCTACACATGAAATGTTCGTTTTATACATAGGAACATTACAATCCTCTTCAATATGACGCACAGAAATATCATTGTTTAATAATGCATGTTCAAAGGTAAAACTACAGCCAATTAAATTACCAGCAGCAAGCTGAAACACCGATGCAGGTGGATTGTCCGGATCAATTGGCAAACCTTTAGATACAACACCAAGAACGGCTAAAAATAAAGCAATTCGCATGACCGAAGTAATTAAGATACCAACTACGGAACTTTTCGTAACTTCAGGTAATGCCGCTTTCCCCTTTACTCCAGCGTCGAGCAAACGGTGTCCACCGGCAAATGTAATATAGCCGCCTACTGTTCCACCAACTAATGTAACGATTGCAATAATATCAATTTTGTCTGGTGCAAACGTTTTTACAACTGCTTCTCCGACTGGAGGAGATGTTGTAAAAGCAACGTATATCATCAAACCAATCATGACAAAACCAGCAATTTGTGTAAAACGATCCATAGCTTTTCCAGCTTCTTTTACAACAAAAATTAATATAGCAATGACTGCACTAATAAGGGCTCCAGTTATTGGAGAGATTCCTAACATCGCATTTAAACCAAGTCCAGCTCCCGCGATATTCCCGATATTAAATGCAAGTCCTCCTATTACAATAAGCGCCGCAAGAACATAACCTAGTCCAGGAAAAACCATGTTAGCAATGTCTTGTCCCCTTCTCTCAGAGACAGCAATAATTCTCCATACATTTGTTTGAGCAAAAATATCAAGAATAATGGAAACAAGAATAACAAATCCAAAACTTGCTGCAAGACTTTGAGTGAAAACGGTTGTTTGAGTTAAAAAACCTGGGCCGATGGCTGATGTTGCCATCAGAAATGCTGCACCCATTAATAAAGTCCAGTTAATTTTTGGCTTAGCAGAAGGTTTTTTTTGTGGGGTTGCTTGTTTACTTTGCTCCAATAGAATCTTCCTCTCTGATGATTGTTAATATTTCAAAATAGACTTGATTGTAATTTCTGATAATTCTAGAGATTTTTTCACATGTTGTGCAAAACTTAAGGCATGTGCTCCATCGCCATGAATACAAATCGTATCTGCCTTTAAAGTTACATCGGTCCCCTGCTGTGACAAGACTTTTCCTTCCTTAACCATTCGAATAACTTGTGCAACAGCATCATCATCATTTTCTATCAATGCATTTTTTTCATTTCGAGAAGTTAATGAACCATCTTGTTGATATGTTCGATCTGCGAACACTTCACTAGCCGTTTGTAATCCAATAGCTTGTCCAGCTCGTACTAATTCACTTCCCGATAAGCCAAATAAAACGAGTTCAGGATTTACTTTGTAGACCGCTTCAGCAATAGCCCTAGACAAATCTTTGTTTCTTGCCGCCATATTGTATAATGCACCGTGAGGTTTAACATGCTGCATTCGACCACCTTCTGATTGTAAAAAACCATTTAAAGCGCCGATTTGATAAACGACAATATCATAAGCTTCTTGTGGTGAAATATTCATATTTCGGCGACCAAATCCTATTAAATCTTGTAAACCAGGATGAGCTCCAATTTTGACCTGTTTTTCTAAAGCAAGCTGTACCGTTTTTCTCATAACAGTCGGATCACCCGCATGAAATCCACAAGCAACATTCACTGATGTTACATAATCTAAAATTGCTTCATCGTTCCCAATTTGATATGCTCCAAAACTCTCTCCTAAATCACAATTCAAATCAACTGTATTCATAGCCTGTTCCTCCCTTTCACTAAAAATTCAAACAATAAAGCGTGTTGATTACTATAAAACCTAATAATTCCCTTTCATCTAATCACTTTCCCGAAATTCGGAATTTATGTATCAATTTTCGGAACATTTTTATTTTATCACGGGTTTTTTATTTCAACAATATTTTTTGTTATATAACATTACATATACTTTCATTTTTTTCTTAAAATGTCTTAAAATAAAAAAAGGAGCTAGTAGAACTAAATCCACATACTCCTCAAAATTCCCTCTTATCTCTTTAAAAGCCTCAATTATATTAGGCTTTATACTCTGCCTGATAGGAGTTCTCTCCGGCATGGACTGAAAGCAGCGTATCAGCGTAACCCACGAGACGATTTACGATTTCATCGGAAATCGCATAAACAAGCGGATGCAGCTGTGAAACATATAATTCCCTAGCATCAAAAATAATCGTTGTATTGATAAATACATCTCGATTGCCGTATAAGTTATAATGGATAATCACCTTTCCTGCTGCACCACCTGTTTGCGGGTCTTTAAATCCCGGCAGGAAAACATACCATTCTTCCGCAGTAGCGGAGCGAAAGTTTTTAATGAACTGTAGCCCTTTCACTTCTTTTTTTATACGCAGTTTCAAATGGGAATCTATAACTTCCACTACATTTTCCTTGTTTTGATCCATATGAACCTACCTAGCTTTTTTATTCTGAAAGATGTAATCCATGCTGTTGGATCTTTTGTTTAATTTTTTCCTGATTAATCTGAGTTTCATTATAAGTAATCTTTACTTCCCCATCCTCGATGTCTACTAAAGCTCTTTCAATACCATTCATTTGTACAAGAATTGTTTCTAATGTTTGAATAGGCTGTTCATTTACTGCTTCTCTTACATAAATAGTCATATCCTGCAACTACAAAACCTCCTTCTTCTCCGTGAAATTTTTAGATGCTTAAACATACTTATTCTTCTCTAGAAGAAGTTCTATTTCTTGATTCCTGCAATGTATCTTTTTTTGTTTCGTTCGAAACAGATTCTAATCCATATCCTGTTGAACTTATATCCAGCCTTTTGTCATTAGCTTTTCTTTTCATGCTTAAATTCGATTCATCATAATATGTACTTAAATGTTCTTTCTCCATATCAGAACCTCCAAATATAGGGATAGAAATAGTGTCTACGTACAGGTGAAAAATATGTATCCCCACAAAAGAATGACCTTACCTAAATTTCCTAACTAACCAAAAAAGCTGCCCCAAAACTTTAAAGTTCTGGGGCAGCTTTCCCTAATTTACTTATGATAATCAATGGTGCTTAATGAGTCCATATGGCTAGCAATCATCGCTATAATTGTGCTTGCTTCTTCCTTACTAAAAATAAAAGGGAAAATGCTCAAATAAATTTTCTACATTTCCCCCTTTATTTATATTTTAGTTTAACTAGCTTTCCTTTGCACCTCTTGATATTTTACTTTCTTTGGAGCTGCAACTGTAACAACAAATTGACCAAACGGAATTTTATTAATAATTTTGACTAAAAAAACCGAAGAAAGTACAGTAATAAGAAAAGCTAAAGGGAGCCATCTTGTTTGAGTTAATAGTTCAGCTGTGTGATTTTGCATTACATATAAAACCATTGGATGAACTAAATAAATACCCATCGATAAATTACCAAGTTCGATTATATAGCTTCTTATTTTCTCCCAACGCCCCATAACATAATAAACACCAATTAGTACAACGAGAAATAATGGCATGTGAAACAAATTAGCAATGCGCGTAGATGAGAAAAAACCGAATGTATTGTACTCATATATAACGAAACATATACTAATAGCACCAACCAAAATAGTAAATTTCACATTTTCTTCAACCCATTTTACAAGTGGTTCCCAAAAGTATACTAAAAGTCCTCCGAAGATAAAGTAAAAAATCCACTTAAATATTGATGATCTATCCTGAATAAATAGATTAAAAGTTTCATTTCCTGTATCAAATGGTTGCCGCATAAAAAAATAATTTATGAAAAGAGCTATAATTGTTAAAGCTAACATACTATTTTTAGTTTTAGCCAATTGCAAAATAGGAAATAGTAGATAAAACTGAATCACCACAACAATAAAATAAAGATGATAATAACTATCACCCAGTGAGAAAAGAAATAAAAAGTCTTTTACACTGGCTCCACCCTCGGACCAAGGGAAATTATACTGTTTAACAAGTAAATAAAGAAAACTCCATATAAAAAACGGTATAACAATTTTAGTAAATCTAGATGTAACAAACTTTTTAAAATTAAATCCTTTTTTAATTGCTTGATTGTATAACAGAAAACCGCTCAAGATTGCAAAAAACGGTGTACCAAATCTTGCAACTTGATTTAAAAATAATGTCAGCCAATTGAAGTGCTGATCATTTAAATGATAATTCCTTGCTGTGACATGAACCATCACAACACATAAACAAGCGATAGCACGTATAAAATTCAACTCGTAAAAATATCGAGTTTTTTTATTTAACTCTCCCCCCATAAACCACTTCTCCCTATGACTTTATCTCTATATAACCCCCAAAGTATACTACTCCAATTTAGAAAAAGTAAACACACAAAATATAATCCCATAGTGGCTAGTCACCTCCTTCGTACACAATGTAGCCAAATACATCGTATATTACAATCACAAACGGATTAAGGCAAAATTAAAAGGCATGAGTCCGGTACAATACCGGACTCATGCCTCACACGTTGCCCAATGAAATAACTTCTTTAACTTTATGGATCACTTCAAATATACAAATTTCAGGAAGTAGCCTTTTTTCGTTTAATCATGATAATCCATGGTGCTCAAAGAATCCATGTGGCTAGCAATCATCGCTATAATTGTGCTTGCTTCTTCCTTACTAAAAATAAAGTTTGTTTCGTCTTTTAACATCTCTTCATCGTCCGTCCAAATACGGTTGATTCGTTTTAGTACACCATCTCCCGTTTCTTGGACAATCCCAAACTGATAGGTCACCTCTACTTCATTTTCTTGAAAATAAGCGGTGACCTCAGGAGTTTCCCATTCTACATCTATTTCCTCAAACAATTCCGCTACTTCATCCTCATCTGAATCGTAGAAATCCTGTTCCTCATCTACAAATACCTCTTCTACGTTATCGTCCTCCAGATACATATGGAAGCTTTCATGAACAGCATCAACAATATCCTCTATATCAGCCAATACAACCTTGCTAGCCTGACCAATATCTGGTTCAAAAGATTCGATATAGAATTCTTCATTATGAGGGTCGAAAAAAAGCGTACAAAAATACTCTCTTTCAACACCTTCATTTTCAATAAAAAACTCAATTCTCGGATGCTTTGCCCCGCGTTCTATTGACATTCCACCATTTTCATCATACTTATCACAAATTGAATCGAGACTATCCTCTAATTCACTACACACTCTGTCGAACCATTCTAAAGACATATAAGATTCCACCCTTTTCATGTAATCATCTTTATTATGAGCTTTTAACGTCGAGGCTTCCTATTTAATTAATTGTAAACTTGGGCGATTTATCCTTCCCCTTATAAAACATGTTGAGATTATGGAATAACTTTTTTGTTTAAGGCTGCACAATTAGCGGAATAATATAAACGTTTTCAATTAGAAAGGAGGAACTCTCATGCAGAAAGGACAAAAATCCCCTAATAACAACCTAAACATTACTAGTGACCTTATGAGTGGCGAGCCTAATAAAAGTATTCCATCTGGAACCAATCGTGTTCCGGCTGGAACGGTAGGGCAAAAAGATGGCAATAAAACAAAATTGACTTAAGAAAGTAAACCTTATGCGGGATGGAAGTTGATTGAAGTAATTTATTCTCCCTAAAACCATACTGTTGCTATTACGTAAAACAATCTTTGTTGGCAGTTGTGCCAAAATGCAGTTTCGCTGTATGATAACTTTCCGCCGCTGCCGAGAGCACTAACGACGAAAACGAAGACGTTTTTTTATTGTAGGTATGCAAAAGTATGATGGAATTTAATAAAAAGCAAAGGTTTAGCCTCGTTTTGACTAAACCTTTGCTCACCTCTGTTTACTACTCTTATATCAGTATGTAATTCATAATCATATTTTTTCCTGGAGAGTCGTACGTTTATACTCTGGTTCACTTTTCTTCGGACGATTTACTAAATAAATGCTGCTAGCAATTAAAATAAGTCCAACAAAAAGGGAAAGTGTAAAGGGTTCTCCTAAAAACGAAGTCCCGAATAATACCGCGATAAGTGGTACAAGAAACGTACTGGAAGCTACTTTGCTGGTCTCACCAGAATTTAATAACTTAAAGTAAAGGATATAAGCAACAGGAATGCCTAAAGTTGATCCAAAAACTAATCCAAATACATAGGTACTATTCCAAACAATGTCTGACCAACTTTCAACCCCTAATCCCATACCTGTCAGCACCACTCCTCCCAATACGGACTGTAGAGCTACTAGCCATAAGGAGTCAACCTTAGGACTTACTTTCTTCACATAAATGACACCAAAAGTCCAGCTAATAGCAGTAATCATAGCTAATGCGACACCTAAAAGTGAAACTTGTCCAGAAATGCTGCCTGTACTTACAGCTCCTACACCTAGGAAACCAATAACAAGACCAATAACTTTTATAGTGGACATTGTTTCTCCCAACCAAATCCAAGCAAAAATCCCAATCAGCACCGGTTGTAAATACACAATGACTGAAAACAATCCTCCTGGTAAATACATTAAACCAATTGTTTGAAGTCCAAAGAAAAGTACAGTATTGAATAAAGCAGAAACACAATAGATACGCCAATTTTCACTCCACCTTATGCTTTTTCTTTTTGGAAAACATAAAATAGACAATAATACTCCCCCGATAAGAGCGCGCATCCCAGCGTATAAAAGAGGTGGAGTATAAGAAAGAGTAAACTTGTAAATAGGCCAGCATAGTCCCCATATTAGAACGAGACATGCCATATGTATAATCATTTTTCTACGTGATAGTTTTATAATTTTGTCCGTCTCCTCTTTAAGCTTACTAATATTTTAGAAAAATATAATTTGTAATACTATATTGATTGAACTTTTCTGTAAAAACAAGGAAAACACTCATTATTTTACATCTACTTAACTATTTAATGCAAACTGTTATTTCAACAAATGAAAAAGAAAGAAATATTAATCTTATTATCAAAAGGAATTGAAAAAATCGAGGTTACACCGTATATTTGAAAGGATAATTTATGAAACCATATCATTGAGATTAAAGAGTGCGTCTGAAATGGAGGATTTGAGCATTGT